>JBOGGH010000317.1:0-3968 GCA_050743905.1 Acidimicrobiales bacterium | reverse complement strand
AGCCCACCCAGCTCACCACGTACACGCCGTCGACCGCCCCGGTCCCCCAGGGCGAGATCATCGTGGAGCGCGGGTCCACGGCGCGCGACCTCGGGCCGAAGCTGAACCGGTCGGCCGGCGACGTCGTGCGGTTCCTCCTCCTCCAGGGGGAGATGGTGACCGCCACCCAGTCGCTCACCGACGACATGATCGAGCTGTTCGCCGCGGAGCTCGGCGCCGACGTCCGCCTGGTGGACCCGGGCGAGGAGCGGGAGGCCGAGCTCCTCGCCAAGTACTTCGAGGACGAGGACGAGGAGGAGGTGGACGAGGCCGACCTCCGGCCCCGGCCGCCGGTGGTCACCGTCATGGGCCACGTGGACCACGGCAAGACGCTGCTCCTGGACCGCATCCGCTCCACCGACGTGGCGGCCGGCGAGGCCGGCGGCATCACCCAGCACATCGGCGCCTACCAGGCGAGCTGGCACGAGCACCTCATCACCTTCATCGACACCCCGGGCCACGCCGCCTTCACCGCCATGCGGGCCCGCGGCGCCGACATCACCGACATCGTGGTGCTGGTGGTGGCGGCCGACGACGGGGTGATGCCCCAGACGGTCGAGGCCATCGACCACGCCAAGGCGGCCGACGTGCCGATCGTGGTGGCCGTGAACAAGATCGACCGCGAGGAGGCCAACCCCGACCGCGTGCTCCAGCAGCTCTCGGAGCGCGGGCTGGTGCCCGAGGCCTGGGGCGGCGACACCATCGTGGTGCAGGTGTCCGCGCTGGCCGGCACGGGGATCGACGACCTGCTCGAGCAGCTCGTGCTGGTGGCCGAGGTCGAGGAGCTGCGGGCCAGCCCCGAGGGGCGCGCCCGGGGCACCGTCCTCGAGGCCAACCTGGAGGCCGGGCGCGGCCCGGTGGCCACGGTGATCGTGGAGAGCGGCACGCTGCGGGTGGGCGACCCGGTGGTGGCGGGGGCCGCGTGGGGCAAGGTCAAGGCGCTCGTGGACGACCACGGCGACCACGTGAAGGAGGCGCTGCCCTCCATGCCGGTCCAGGTGCTCGGCTGCTCCGAGCCGCCTCAGGCCGGCGACGAGCTGCGGGTGGCCAAGGACCTGGCCACCGCCCGGACCCTGGGCGACGCCCGGGCCCAGCGGTTCCGCCTCTCCGGCCACCTGCCGGTGGCCTCGGCGGCGACGGGGGCCAAGCTCGAGGACCTCTTCGAGCAGATCCAGCGCGGCGAGACAGCCACCCTGAACCTGGTGGTGAAGGCGGACGTGCAGGGCTCGCTGGAGGCGGTGACCGAGGGCCTGCGCAAGCTCGAGCGCGACGACGTGAAGCTGAGCTTCGTCCACCGGGGCGTGGGGGGCGTCACCGAGAACGACGTCCAGCTCGCCCGCGCCTCGAACGCCACCATCATCGGGTTCAACGTCCGGCCCGACCGCCGCGCCCGGGAGATGGCGGAGGCGGCCGACGTCGAGATCCGTGCCTACGAGGTCATCTACAAGCTGCTCGAGGACGTGGAGGCCGCCATGCTGGGCCTGCTCGCGCCGGAGGTCGAGGAGGTGGTGACCGGCGAGGCCGAGGTCCGCCAGGTGTTCCGCATCCCGAGGGTGGGGGCCGTGGCCGGCTGCTACGTGCGGGAGGGCACCATCACCCGCGGGTCCAAGGTGCGCTTCCTCCGCGAGGGCGTGGTGATCTGGAAGGGGGCGATCTCGTCCCTCCGCCGGTTCAAGGAGGACGTGCGCGAGGTGCAGTCCGGGTTCGAGTGCGGCATCGGGCTCTCGGACTACCAGGACCTCAAGGAGGGCGACGTCATCGAGACGTTCGAGGAGCGCGAGATCCCGAGGACCTGACCGATGGCCCATCACCGGTCGCGCGCCGCCGGCGGGGCGGCCCCCTATCCCCGGGCCCTCCGGGTGAACGAGGTGCTCCGGCAGATCGTGGCCGAGGAGCTCGAGCGCCTGGCCGACGCCGACGAGCGCCTCCGCCTCCTCACCGTGACCTCGGTGGACACCTCCGCCGACCTGCGCCACGCCACCGTGTACCTCGGCCACCTGGAGGAGGACGGGGCCGAGGCGCTGGAGGAGCGTCGCCCCCAGGTGCAGCGGGCGGTGGGGCGCCAGGTGCGCATGAAGCGCACGCCGCGCCTGCAGTTCGCCGCCGACCCGGCCGTGGCCGCCGGCGAGCGCGTGGAGGAGGTGCTGCGCCGGCTCGCCGCCGGCGGCACCGAGGGGTGACGGCCGGCCTGATGGTGGTGGACAAGCCGCCCGGGTGGACCTCCCACGACGTGGTGGCGAGGGTCCGGCGGATCGTGGGCCAGCGCCGCGTGGGCCACGCCGGCACCCTGGACCCCGACGCCACCGGGGTCCTCCTGGTGGGCGTGGGCCGGGCCACCCGCCTCCTGCGCTTCCTCACCGGGCTGCCCAAGGTGTACACCGCCGAGATCGTCCTGGGGACGGCCACCACCACCCTGGACGCCTCCGGCGAGGTGGTGGGGGAGTGGGACATGGCCGCCGTGACGCCCGCCCGGGTGCGCGCCGCCGCCGCCCGCCTGACCGGGCGGATCGAGCAGGTGCCGCCGATGGTCTCGGCGGTCAAGGTCGGCGGCACCCGGCTCCACGTGCTCGCCCGCCAGGGGGTGGAGGTGGAGCGCCCCCCCCGCCCGGTCACCGTCCACCGCTTCCACGTGGCCCCGGCGGGCGAGCCGGGCGTGTACCGGGCCGAGGTCGAGTGCTCCTCGGGCACCTACGTGCGGGTCCTGGCGGCCGACCTCGGCACCGTCCTGGGCGGTGGGGCGCACCTGCGGCACCTGCGGCGCACCGGCGTGGGCTCGTTCGGGGAGGGGGAGGCCACGCCGCTGGAGGAGCTGGACCCCGGTCACCTGCTGCCCCCCGCCGAGGCGATGCGGGACCTCGAGGCGGTGCGGGTGCCGGCGCCGGAGGTGGCGACCGCGGTGGCCCGGGGCCTCCCGGTGGACCGGGTGCCGCTGGGCGCGACGGGCGACGGCCCGTGGGCGCTGCTGGACGCCGGCGGCCGGCTCCTCGCCGTCTACGAGGCCACCGGCACGGACCGCATCCGCCCGGCGGTGGTCCTGGCCGAGCTGCGCGACGGCGAGCCCGTGGGCGTCTAACCTCCGGACGATGCGAGTGCTCCGGCCCGACCAGGGCGCCCGGTCCGACCTGGGTACGGTGGCGGACGGGGGCACGGCGGTCACCATCGGCGCCTACGACGGCGTCCACCTCGGCCATCGCCACCTGCTGGCGCGCCTGCGGGCCCGGGCCGCCGACGGCGGCCTGGCCACGGCGGTGGTGACGTTCGACCGCCACCCGGCCACGGTGGTGCGCCCGGCGTCCGCCCCCACGCTCCTGACCGACCTCGACCAGAAGCTGGAGCTCCTGGCCGGCTGCGGGATCGACATGACGCTGGTGGTGCCCTTCGACCGGGAGCGGGCGGACGAGTCGGCCGAGGAGTTCGTGGTCGACGTCCTGGTGGGCCGCCTGGACGCCCGGCTGGTGGTGGTGGGGGAGGACTTCCACTTCGGCCACGGTCGGAAGGGCACGGTGGCGCTCCTGGGCGAGCTGGGCGAGGTCCACGGCTTCGAGGTGGAGGGCGTGACGCTCTCGGCCGCCAGCGACGTGGCGATCTCGTCCACCCGCATCCGCCGCCTGGTCCACGACGGCGACGTCGCCGCCGCGGCGGCCTTGCTGGGCCGGCCGCACGAGGTCCGCGGCCGGGTGGTCCACGGGGACGGGCGGGGCCGGGCCGAGCTGGGGTTCCCCACCGCCAACGTCGCCGTCCCGCGCGAGGTGGCCCTCCCCGGGCTCGGCATCTACGCCGGGTACTACCTCCGCCCGGACGGCGTGCCCCACGTGGCCGCTCTCTCGGTGGGCCGCCGGCCCACCTTCTACGCCCCGGGCAGCCAGCCGCCCCTCCTCGAGGCGTTCCTGCTCGACTTCGACGACGAGCTGTACAGCGAGGAGGCGAGG
>JBOGGH010000316.1:0-3973 GCA_050743905.1 Acidimicrobiales bacterium | reverse complement strand
CGTCGCGCCGGGCGCCGCCGTTAATGCGCCGGTAGCGGGCGGCCAGCAGGCAGGCCAGGTGCTTGCGGTAGCCGCCGAAGAGCTCGTCGGCGCCCATGCCCGAGAGCATCACCTTCACCCCGGCGTCGCGGGCGGCCTCGCACATGAGGAGGGTGTTGACGGCCGCCGGGTCGCCCACCGGCTCGTCCAGGACGTCCACGATCCGGGGGAGGAGGTCGACCATGTCCGGCGAGGCCTCGATCTCGTGCAGCTCGATGCCGTACGCCGCCGCCACCCGGCGGGCGTAGACCGCGTCGTCGGGCATGGCCTCCAGCTTCTGGTCCTGGCCGCGGAAGGTGATGGTGTAGGCGTCCAGGTCCGGGTTGGCCCGCTTGGCCAGCACCGAGACGATGCTCGAGTCCAGGCCGCCGGAGAGGAACGCCGACACCGGCACGTCGGCCACCAGGTGGGCGGCCACCGACTCCTCCACCACCCGGCGCACGTCGGCCGGGGGGCCGGCCGCCGCCTCGGCCGCCGCCTCCTCCACCGCCCAGTAGCGGTGGACGGCGTGGGTGCCGTCGGGCATGAACTCGGCCCAGGAGCCCGGGGGGAGCTTCTCCACGCCCCGCACCGCGCAGCGGCCGGGCGGCACCCAGTAGTAGAGGAGGGAGGCCGCCAGGGCCCCGGGGTCCACCGCCATGCCCTGCCCGACGGCGGTGACGACGGCCTTCAGCTCGGAGGCGAAGACCACGCCGTCCTTGCGCGGCAGGTAGTGGAGGGGCTTGATGCCGAGCTGGTCGCGGGCGAGCGCCAGGCGCCCGGTGCGCTCGTCGAACACCGCGAAGGCGAACATGCCCCGCAGGCGGGGGAGCGCGTCCGGCCCCCAGCGTCGCCACGCCTCCAGCACCACCTCGGTGTCCGAGGCCGTGCGGAAGCGCGCGCCGTGGGCCTCCAGCACGGTCCGGAGCGACCGGTAGTTGTAGATCTCGCCGTTGTAGGCGAGCACCAGGCCGTCGCGGGCGAGCGGCTGGTGGCCGCCGTTCGTCAGGTCGATGATCGAGAGGCGCTGCTGGGCGAGCTGGCAGGAGACCTGGCCGCGCTGGAAGCGGTAGGTGCCGTGGTCGTCCGGCCCGCGGTGGGCCAGCCGGCGGCTCATGGGCTCCAGCAGGGCGTCGCCGTCGACCTGCTGGAAGCAACCCGCGATCCCGCACATCTCAGGAGGCTGCCGGCACTGCCGGTACTGCCGGCACCGCGGGAACGGCGGGGCCCGGGGCCGCGCCCGGCGCGCGCCCGGCGGGGACCGCCCGGCCGGTGAGCTCGTCGAAGACCCGCACGTACCCGGGCGCCTGGTGGGACCAGGCGAGCGTGTCCTCCACCCGGGCCCGTCCGAGGCCGCCCATGGCGCGCCGCCGGGGCTCGTCGTCGAGCAGCTCGAGGAGGAGGCCGGCGAAGGAGGGCACCTCGTTGGGCGTGGCGTACACCGCGGCGTCGCCGGCCGAGACCCGCGTCTCGTGGAGGTCGAAGGCGACGACCGGGAGGCCGAAGGCCATGTACTCCATCGTCTTGTTCATCGTGGACACGTTGTTGAGCGGGTTCCTCGGGTCCGGGCAGAGGCCCACGTCGGCCGTGGACAGCAGCCGGGCCACCTCGGCGTCCGGCAGCCGGCCGGGGAAGGCCAGGTGGTCCTCCACGCCGAGGTCGCGGGCCAGGGCCACCAGCTCGTCGCGGGACTCGCCGCTGCCGATGAAGGTGAAGCTCACGTCGGTGCGCCCCACCTCGTGCACCACGTGGTGGACGGCCCGCACCGCCAGGTCCACCCCGTCCTGGGCGCCCATCACCCCCAGGTAGACCACCAGGTGGGGCCGGCCCCGCCGCAGGGCCGGGTCCGGCTCCACCGGGCGCAGGCGCTCGGGGTCCGGGCCGGTGCGCACCACGGTCACGTCCGCGGCGCGCTTGCCCCCGCGCTCGAGCGCGACCTTCCGGTAGGAGTCGTTGGTGGACACCACGCGGTCGGCGGCGCGGAAGGTGCGCCGCTCGAGCAGGCGCAGGCCGCGGTAGAGGGGCGAGCTGCGGTTGCCGAACTTGGACTCGTAGAGCTCGGGGCAGAGGTCGTGGTGGTCGAAGACGAACCGCACCCCGAGCGGCCGCAGCGCCAGCGCCAGCGGCCAGAAGATGTCCGGCGGGTTGCAGGCCTGGAGCACGTCGAAGTGGCGGTGGCGCCAGGCGCGGGCCGCCAGCCGGGCGGTGGCGCCGAACGACTGGAGGTACTCGAGCACGAAGGCGCCCTTGCCGGTGCCGGTGCGCGGCGGCCGGTACTTGTAGAGGGTGACCCCGTCCACCACCTCCAGCGGCGGGTCGTCGGGGCCCCGCGGGCACACCACGCTGACCTCGTAGCCGGCGTCGGTGAGCGACCGGCACTCCAGCCACACCCGCCGGTCGAAGGGCACCGGCAGGTTCTGGACGATCACCAGGACCCTGGGGGCCCGGCCGGGGACTACCACGCCACGCCCTGGTAGTTGGGCAGCGCCTCCACCGCCGGGCCCAGGCGGCCGCAGAGGTCGATGACCACGGCCGGCGGGTGTGCCACCAGTGCCGAGGCCACGGACGGGTCGGCGCTCGAGACGAGGGCCAGGTCGGCCCCGGCCAGGGCCTCGGCCGGGCTCGGCCGCAGGGCCCGCTGGACGTGCGGCAGCTTCGAGACGAGGTGGCGGAGGTTGGCGCCGACCAGCCGGGACGTGTCCACCAGCGGGTCGAAGATCCGCACCTCGAACCCCTTGCCGATGAGGGTCTCGGCGAGGTCCACGTACGGGCTCTCCCGGAGGTCGTCGCTGTCGCCCTTGAAGCTGAGGCCGAGCAGCGCCACCGTGCGGGCGTCCGTGGCGAGGACCCGGTTGACGACGTCGCCCACCGAGCGCTCGTTGCTGGCCAGGGTGCCCGACAGCAGCGGCAGGTCGATGGAGCGCATCCGGGCCAGGTACAGGAGCGAGCGGAGGTCCTTGGGCAGGCACGACCCGCCGAAGGCGAAGCCCGGCGCCAGGTAGCTGGCGGAGATGTTGAGCTTCGTGTCCTCGCAGAACAGGTCCATGACCAGCCGGGAGTCCACCCCGAGCGCCCGGAAGAGCCGGCCGAGCTCGTTGGCGAACGAGACCTTGGTGGCGTGGAAGGCGTTGCAGGCGTACTTGAGCCCCTCGGCGTCCCGGGTGGGCACCTCCCGCACCGGGGTGGGGAGGAACGAGAGCAGCCGCTGCACGGTCGCCGCCACTTTCGGGTCGCCCGTGCCCACCACGGTGAAGGGGGCGTCGTAGAAGTCGGCGATGGCCGACCCCTCCCGCAGGAACTCCGGGCACATGCCCGTGCCCACGGCGAACGGCGCGTCGCCGAGCCGCTCGGCCACCACGGGGGCGAGGCGGCCGTCCACGGTGCCCGGCGGCACGGTGCTGCGCACCACCACCGAGTGGTGGCCGGTAGAGGGCCCGCGCCCGGCGGCGAGCGCGTCCAGGACGTTGCCGACCGCCCGCAGCACGAACTCGAGCTCGGTGCTGCCGGTGCTGGCGGACGGCGTGCCCACGCAGACCAGGGAGATCTCGGCGTCCTCCAGGGCCTCGGCGGCGTCCTCCGTGGCCCGGAGGTGGCCGTTGCGGACGGCCTCGCCGATGAGGCCGTCGAGGCCCGGCTCCAGCACCGGGCTGCGCCCGGCCGCCACGAGCTGCACCTTGCCCGGGTCCACGTCCACCCCCCGGACGTCGTGCCGGTTGGCGGCGAGGACCGCCGCGGTCACGGTGCCCACGTAGCCCAGTCCGAACACGGCGACCTTCAACGTGCTCTCCTCGCCCCTCGTCTCGTTCGCAGCCCACTGGCCGTTCGCCCTACCGAGGGGTGGCCGGACGCCGGTGATACATGGGCCGGCGGGCCCCGGGGGGCGTATCAGGGGGCGGCCGGCGGGCATCTGCTCCCGGAGGACGCGAGGGCCGCGGCGCGCGCCGCCGCCCGGAAC
>JBOGGH010000315.1:0-3977 GCA_050743905.1 Acidimicrobiales bacterium | reverse complement strand
CGGCGCGGGCGGCGCGGGCAGCACGCAGGCGGTCGGGCCGCGTGGGGGGCGACCACGGGGGATCCGGCGGGTCGCCGGTGCGGTACTCGACGGCGTCGCTGGTGAGCTGCATGAAGGCGTCCTCCAACGACGCCCGCACGGGGGTGAGCTCGTGGAGGGTGAGCGACCGCTGCGCCGCCACTTCGCCCACCTCGACGGCGGTCATGCCGGACACCATCACCGCGCCGTCGTCCTCGACGCGGACCTTGGCCCCGCGGCCGAGCAGCGAGGTGACCAGGGTCCGGGCCGTGGGGGTGACCACGCGGACGGCCGGGCCGGTGCCGCCGTTCGAGAGCGCCTCCACCGTGGTGTCGGCGATCAGCCGACCCTTGCCGATCACCACCACCCGCTCGGCGGTCAGCGCCATCTCGCTGATGAGGTGGCTGGAGACGAAGACCGTCCGGCCCTCGGCGGCCAGGTTCCGGAGGAGGGTGCGGGCCCACCGGATGCCCTCGGGGTCGAGCCCGTTCACCGGCTCGTCGAAGAGGAGCACGCCCGGATCCCCGAGGAGCGCGGCGGCGATGCCCAGCCGCTGGCCCATGCCGAGCGAGAACTTGCCGGCCCGCACGCCCGCCACCTCGGTGAGGCCCACCTGCTCCAGCACCTCGTCCACCCGGCGGGGCGGCACGTCGTTCGTCCGGGCCAGCACGCGCAGGTGGTCGCGGGCGCTCCTCGCCGGGTGGAACGCCCTGGCGTCCAGCAGGGCGCCCACCTCCCGCAGCGGCCAGCGCAGGCCGGCGTAGGGCGTGCCGTTGACGGTGGCGCTGCCGCCGTCCGGCGCGTCCAGCCCCATGACCATGCGCATGGTGGTGGACTTCCCCGAGCCGTTGGGGCCGAGGAAGCCGGTGACGGCACCGGGCGCCACGGTGAAGCTGAGGTCCTGGACGGCCAGCGTCCGGCCGTAGCGCTTGGTGAGCGAGCGGGCGGTGATCATGGGTGCTCCCCTCTGTGGCCGGCTGTAGTGAACGGCTGCTGGGCCCGGCTTCACGGCCGGCGACGGCCGCCGCACCGCCTGCGATCAGTGTGCGGGACGGTGCCCCCGCGGTGAACCCGGCCAGCGGGCGTCGCGCCCTGGTGCCAGCACCCGTCGCGCGGCTGGGGCCACCCGGCCCGGCAGCCCGGCCCCGGCCATGCCCTAGCCTCCGGCGTGGTGGACCGGCCGGGCGACGGGGACGTGGTGGGCGACGGGGACGTGGTGGGCGAGCTGGTGCCCCGCGTCCACCCTCGGCGCCTGCCGGCCTCGAGCCGGGCGGCGCTGGCCCGCCGGGGCGCCGAGATCGCCGGCACCTTCGCCCGGGAGCTGGCGCCGCTCGCCGTGCGCCAGGCCCGCCACCTGCGACAGGGCCCGCTGCCCCCGTCCGCCGCGGCGCGGCCCCTGCGGCGGAGCGCCGAGCGGCTGGGCGGCACCTTCCTCAAGTTCGGGCAGATGGTGGCCTCGTCGCCCGGGCTCTTCGGCGAGGAGGTGGCGGACGAGTTCCGCTCGTGCCTCGACACCGGCCCGCCCGTCCCCTTCCCCGAGGTGCGCCAGCGGGTGGAGGACGACCTGGGGCGGTCGCTGGAGGAGGCGTTCGCCGAGCTCGACCCCGAGCCGATCGGGCGGGCGTCGATCGCCGTGGTCTACCGGGCCCGCCTCCACGACGGGCGCGAGGTGGCGGTCAAGGTGCTGCGGCCGGGCATCGAGGCGCTGGTGGCCACCGACCTCGACCTGATGCAGCCGCTGGTGGACATCATCTCCCGGGTGACCGGCGACCAGACCGCCGGCTCCACCCTCCAGCTCCTGGACGGCCTCCGCCAGCAGCTCGGCGAGGAGCTGGATCTGCGCAACGAGGCGCGCGCCCTGGCCCACTTCCGCCGGCTGGCGGCCGAGATCAGCGCGCCGCTGGTGGTGGTGCCCGAGCCCCACCCCGACCTCTCGGGCCCCAACGTGCTCACCATGGAGCTGCTGCACGGCGCGCCCATCGACGACCTGGCCCGGGCGGCCGACCTCGGGTATGACCCGGCGCCGCTGGTGGAGCAGGTGGTCCGGAGCTTCTTCGCCACCACCGTGCGCTGGGGCGTCTTCCACGGGGACGTCCACGCCGGCAACATGCTGCTGCTGGACGACGGCCGCATCGGCGTCATCGACTGGGGCATCGTGGGGCGGCTCGACCACGACACCCACCTCTTCCTGATCCGCCTCCTGGAGGGGGTCCTCGGCGACGAGCGGGCCTGGCCCGAGGTCACCGCCCACCTGACGAGGATCTACGGCCGGGCCATCCAGGAGGGGCTGGGGCTGGACGACGAGCAGCTCACGGTGTTCCTGCGGGGGATGATCGAGCCCATCCTCACCCGGCCGTTCGGCGAGGTGAGCCTGGCCGACATGGTGCAGGCGCCCCAGATCCAGGCGGCCCGCGCCGTGGGGGCGCGCGCCCACGAGCGGTCCCTGCGGGTGATCGCCCGGCGGCTGCGGGCCCAGCGCCGGATGCGCAGGCTGGCCACCGAGTCCGGCGGGCTGATGTCCGACTTCGACCGCGGCGCCTTCCTGCTGGGGAAGCAGCTCATGTACTTCGAGCGCTACGGGAAGATGTTCCTGGCCGACGTGCCGCTGATGAACGACCGGGCGTTCCTGGCCTCGCTGCTGGCCGGCGTCCGGCGCTGAGCGGGTGGGGTGGCCGGCGCTCCGAGCAGGACGTTGGCGATGAAAACTGACATGTGTTCTACTTCTGGGCGGCCCGGCGCCGGCTTGCGGCGGCCCGGCGCCCGGGGGCGGTCGACGAAGGGGAGGTGCGCATGGCGGACAGCGGGGAGGACGTCCTCACCAGCGCGCACGTGCTGGAGTACCCCTACTCGCGCTCGGTCGGCCCGGTGCTCGGCGCCTTCCTCACCGGCCTGCGCGAGGGGAGGATCCTGGGCGCCACCGCCTCGCAGGGCGTGGTGGTGCCCCCCACCGAGTACGACCCGGTGACCGCCGAGCCCACCGGCGACCTGGTGGAGGTGGGCCCCGGCGGCACGGTGGAGACCTGGGCGTGGGTGGGGGAGCCCGCCCCGCAGCACCCGATGGACCGCCCGTTCGCCTGGGCGCTGGTCAAGCTGGACGGCGCGGCGACGGCCATGCTGCACGTGGTGGACGCCGGGTCCCCCGGGGCGGTGGCCACGGGGATGCGGGTGGAGGCCGAGTTCCTGCCCGAGGGCGAGCGCATCGGCCGGGTGCAGGACATCCGGGCCTTCGTGCCGGCGGCGCCCGGGAGCCCCGCCGGCCGCGGCCCGGGGGGAGAGGCGCGGTGAGCGACGACGCGGTGCCGGCCGACGACGCTGGCCCGGCCGGCGACGCACCCGGGCCGGTCACCACGCTGGCCACCCCCATGCGCCTCGACTACTCGTTCAGCGCCGGCGTGGCCCAGTCCCGGTTCCTCCGCGGGCTGGCCGGGGGGCGGTTCGTCGGGCAGCGGTGCCCGGTCTGCCGGAAGGTGTACGTGCCGTCACGGGGGTCGTGCCCGGTGGACGGCGTCCCCACGGACGAGGTGGTGGAGCTGGGCAACACCGGCACCGTGACGACGTTCTGCGTGGTGAACGTGCCCTTCGCCGGCCAGTCGATCGAGATCCCCTACATCTGCGGGATGGTGCTGCTGGACGGCGCCGACATCTCCTTCATGGGCCTGATCCAGGAGATGCCCACCGACGAGGTGCGCATGGGGCTGCGGGTGGAGGCGGTGTGGGTGGACCCGGCGGATCTCGGGCCCACGCTGGCCTCGGTGAAGCACTTCCGGCCCACCGGCGAGCCCGACGCCGAGTACGAGACCTACCGGGCGTACACGTGACGGCTGCCGCACCCGGATCCCCGCCCGCGCCCCGCACCGGCCACCGCCCGGTGGCGGTGGTCTCCTTTGCCCAGGCGGACAACCTGCGGCGGGAGAGCCACCGCAACGAGGTGGAGACGCTGATGCCGGTGTTCGCCGAGG
>JBOGGH010000314.1:0-3991 GCA_050743905.1 Acidimicrobiales bacterium | reverse complement strand
TACCGCGAAACCCTCACCCTCGCCGCCTGACCAGTCCAATTCAGCTCACTACAGAGGAGCCGCACCCAACGACGAACTGGCCGGGGTAGTCGGAGGCTCGGGGGGCAGACTGGCCGGGCTGGCCGTTCTTCCGTGGCAGTACCCCACGGAGGCAGCAGTGGAGCTGCAGCGCGCCGTTGGCATCGGACTCCGTGGGGCTATGGCCTATTCAAACGTGGCGGGCCGGCATATAGATGACCCGGACTTCGAGTCCATCTTCGCGACCGCCGCCTCGCTCGACGTACCACTACTTCTGCACCCGGCGATGCCGCTGAGCGCCCCTACGCTAGGAGACTACGGGCTGTCGTGCGCTGTGGGCTTCCTGTTCGACAGCACGACGGCCATATTGAGGCTGATCCTGAGCGGGCTGTTCGATCGACACCCGGGTCTGAAGATTATCGTGGGTCATGCCGGCAGTCTCCTGCCCCAGCTCGCCGGGCGGCTCGACCTGGAGCAGGCCAGAGGGATGATCTTCGGCGCTCATGCCAAGCGCTCTTCGCTTTCCAGCGACTATCTTAAGTGTCTTTATACGGATACTGCCGGCGGGTCAGTGTCAGCGGTCGTTTCGGCGCTCCGGCTCTTCGGTTCTGGGCATGTCATGTTCGGGACCGATTTCCCGTTCTGGAGCCATGATGTTAACCTCAATGTCCTCGAGAGTTTGCCCCTCTCAGCGGAGGAGATGCAAGCCGTCCGCAGCCAGGTCGCGCGCGAGTTGTTTCGCCTTGACGGCTGAGTCCCTTCGCCTCGGCTCACCCGATAAATAGCGGCGCTGTGGGGCGTGTCGGTCCGCGGCCAGTCGACGAGAGCGTCGCTTAGGGGTTGAATATCTGAACGACCTTCGTCTCGAAGAACTCCTTCAATCCTTCCGTGCCGAGCTCTCGGCCGACCCCCGACTGCTTGCAGCCACCGAACGGCGCCATCGGGTCGAAGCCGTAGCCATTCACGTTCACCATCCCGGTGCGGATGCGCCGAGCTACCGCCATCGCGTGGTCCTCGTCGGTCGACCACACCGCGCCGTGCAAGCCGTACTGGGTGTCGTTGGCGATCGAGACGGCCTGGTCGTCTCCGTCATAGGAAATGAGGGAGACGACGGGCCCGAAGATCTCCTCACGCGCGATGGTCATGTCGGGGCGCACGTTCGAGAACACCGTCGGATGGACGAAGTACCCCCGGCCCAGTCCAGCGGGTCGTTCGGGACCGCCGAAAGCGAGCTCGGCTCCCTCCTCGACACCGCTCTTGATGTAACCCTGGACTCGGGCCAGCGCCGCCGCGGATACGAGAGGGCCGATCTCCGTGCCAGGATCCCTCGGGTCTCCCACTTTCATGCCCGACACCACCTCGACTGCCACCTCGCGCGCCTCAGCTGAACGGCCGCTCGGGATAAGTATCCGGCTCCACGCGATGCACGATTGGCCGGAGTTGAAGCACGCCTGGTGCACGCCTGTCCGTATCGCCTGCTCGAGATCTCCGTCGTCTAGGACGACGTTGGCGCTCTTCCCACCGAGTTCCAGTCCGACGCGTTTCACGGTGGCCGCGGCGAGTTCGGCCACTCGTCGGCCGGCCCGCGTCGATCCCGTGAACGAGACCTTGCTGACCTCTGGGTGCTGAACCAGAGACTCTCCGGTGGTAGGCCCGTCTCCCGTGACTACGTTGAATACTCCGGGCGGATATCCTGCTTCGTTCATGCAGCGGGCAAGCCAGAGCGCGTTGAAGGGGGTGAGCTCGCTCGGCTTCAGCACCACAGTGCAGCCGGCGACCAGCGCCGCACCGAGCTTCTGAGCAATCAGGATGAGCGGCAGGTTCCACGGCGTGATGCAGCTGACGACGCCGACTGGCTCGTGCAGCAGCAAGGAGTTGCCCACACGCTCTTGCAGAGGGAACTGCTTGCCGAGGTCGGCAAACGATCGAAGGATCTCTACCGCGATCCCGACGTGCGCAGGCCCGGCAATAGCGATGGGGGCCCCGACCTCCTTTGTGATCAGGGTGGCGAAGTTCTCACTCTCGGACTCGATGACATCGCAGAGGTTGTCGAGCAGGTGAAGCCGCTCTTCCGCTGCGACCTCTGCCCACGCAGGCAGTGCGGCTCGTGCTGCCAGCACCGCGTCATTCACATCCTCGCTGTCGGCACCAGCCACGACTCCGAACACGTTTTCTGTGGCCGGGTCGTGAACCTCGAAGAGGTCTCTGCCCCGGGAAGGTCGCAGCGCTCCGTCGATCCAGTGGGCTCGTGCGTCGTATAGCTCGGTGAGGCCCTCCACGGCACCGGTCCTTTCTTCGCCGCTATCAGCCCGCCGCGCAATGGTTCTGATGGGCCGGAGGCACGTCGAGGGTGGGGTTGCGGTCGAAGAAGCCCCACGGACGCAGCTTGAACCCGCAGTGCTCGACGGGCATCACCGGCCAGTCCTCGGGCCGTGGGATGTGCGAGAGTCCGAAGGTGTGCCACAAGACGATGTCCTGTGCCTCAAGCTGCCGGTCCTGGGCTGTCCACTGAGGCAGGCCCAAGCCTCCTGGGTGCTGGTTCGGGTACTCCCCGCCGGCGTGACGCTCCTGCGGATCGAACGGTGTGACCCAGAGGTGGTAGCGGGCGAAGGCAGCCCGCTTGCCGAGGGAGGTGCCAGGTGCAGCCAACAGCAAGGGGGAGCCCTGTGGGATCAGGCGGTAGCCGGTTGGCTGACCGAGTCCGTTCCGCCGCTCAGAGCTCGCGACGACCCAGGTCCGGCCGGCCGTCGAGTCGATGCGCCGCCTGGCCGAAACCTCGCTCGTGAGCGGGGTCGACCGCACCCTCATCGCGTTGCCCCACGGGTTGGCAGGCCCCGTCGGCGCCGGGACAAGGTCCATCTCGTGGACGGTGTTGGCGGTGCCGTCGACGTCCATGTCGATGCGAACGTTGAAAAGGTGCTGGTGATACATCGCGGCCACCCCTGGTGCGACGATCGACGAATATGGGTCCTCCGTCTCATCACCCAGTGCCTTCGTCTGCATCACGCCGGTCAGCTTCACCTCCAGCTCGATAGTGCCGTCCAGGTAGAAGTACCAGTAGTAGCCGTACTCGTAGTTGAGGTTGGTCCCGATGAACGACAGCACGAGGCGGCGCTGGCGGCGAACCTGCGTGTGGTCGTCGATGAAATCCCAGTGCTTCCACAGGATCGAGTAGTCCTCTTCGTGCAAGCAGATCGCCCGCGGGACGACGAGAGGCTCCCCCCGGTCGTCATGGATCGTCACATCGAAGTAGTGGATGAGCCCGAGACAGTCGCAACCGAGCTCAAGTGAGTTGGCCGCCCGGCCGATGCCGAAGTCACCGACGTCGAACGCGCCTTGCCAGTAGTGCGCTGGACTGGGGTCGCCGTATGGCACGACCATTTCCGAGAGCGAGAGCCGGTGCGCGATCGGCCGCGCCTCGCCGTTGTCCTCGAATCCGACGGTGTGCAGGACAAGGCCCTCGCGGGCATTAAAGGACCAGCGTATCCGCCAGCGTTGCCACGCGATCTCGTGCCCGCGGACCTCGAAGCTCGGCCCGTCCGGTTGAGTGATCTCGATCGGCTTGAGATCCTCCCGCATGGCACCCACGGCGCCGGGGTCGTACCGCCCAGGATCTGCGGGCACCGGGACAGGCTCGGGGTCAAGGACCTCCACGACCTTCATCGTGTCGAGGTCGACGTAAGCTACGACTCCCTCGATCGGCCGGGCGTAGGGCAGATCGGGAGGGCGCTCCCGTACGTACGCGAGGGATGCGCACAACCGTCTCCCCTCGTGCGCCACGATGCCGAAGTTCCCGATCATCCAGGCGTCGATCCGAACGTGAGCGAGGTCGACGCCACGGTGCCGAATTGCCTCCTGCCAGCGTGGATCGCTCTTCACCAACTCGGCTGCTTCGTCGTACTCCTCAAGTAGCAACGGACCCTGCAGGCCTGGCCGGTGCGTCCACTGCACGATCTCCTGCCGGGCGAGCGCC
>JBOGGH010000313.1:0-4010 GCA_050743905.1 Acidimicrobiales bacterium | reverse complement strand
GGCCACGCCCACGCGCTCAACCTCTCCGAGTCCGGGGTGGGGCCGGACGACCGGCTGGCCGAGCCCGCCGCCGGCTGGGAGCTGCCGAAGGAGCTGCCCATCCATGCCGCCCTCTACCGCGCCCGCCCGGAGGTGGGCGCGGTGGTGCATGCCCACCCGCCGGCCGCCCTCCGCTGCGGGCTCGCCGGGCTCGTGCCGCGGCCGGTCTTCGGCGCCTACAACATCCCGGCCATGCGCATGGCGGTCGACGGCGTGCCCGTCTACCCGCGCCCGGTGCTGATCTCGCGCCCGGAGCTGGCGGAGGAGATGGTGGCGGCCATGGGGGACCGCCCCCTGTGCCTGCTGCGCGGCCACGGGATCACCGTGACCGGGCCCACGGTGGAGGCGGCCACGGTGGCCGCGGTCAACCTGGAGGCCCTGCTGTCCGTCACGCTCGACCTGGCGCTGCTCGGCGCCACGCCGCCGACGCTGGGCCCGGAGGACCTGGCCGAGCTGCCGGACCTGGGCAGCGCCTTCAACGACGCGCTGGCCTGGCGGGCCCTGGTGGCCGAGCTCGGCGAGCATGCCGGGGACGCGGAGGACGCGGGCGGGGGCGCCGCGGGGGACGCCGCCGGTCGCTGATCAGGGTCCCTGCGGCGCGCCGTCAGCCCCGTCGCCCGCACCGCCGACTGCCCCGTCGCCCGCGCTGTCGCCCGCCCCGGCGAGCACGCCGGCCGCCACGAGCGCCTCGTACTCGTCCGCCGCCAGGGCCCCCAGGCCGCACACCACCGCACGCGTGTCGGCGCCGAGCCGCGGCCCGGCGGCCCGCACCGAGCCCGGGGTCCGCGAGAACGCGGGGACCACGCCCTGCATGGGCACGTCCCACCCCTGGGCGGCCGTGCGGCGCAGCACCATGCGGCGCGCGGCGTAGTGCACGTCGGCCAGCATGTCGCGGGCGGTGAAGATGCGCCCGGCCGGCACACCGTGCTCCTCGAGCGTCGCCAGGAGCCGGTCGGGCTCGAGGCCGCGGGTCCACGCCGCGATCAGGCCGTCCAGCTCCTCCATGTGCTCGCCGCGGGCGGCGTGGCCCCGGAACCGCTCGTCGTGGGCGAGCTCGGGCCGGCCCATGGCCTTGCAGAGCCTCCCGAAGACCGCGTCGGCGTTGGCGGCCACCACCACGTCCGACCCGTCGGCGGTGGGGTACGCGTTCGACGGGGCCACCCCGGGGAGGACGCTGCCCGTGCGCCCCCGCAGCACGCCGCCGAGCTCGTAGTCGGCCATCGAGGACTCCATCAGCGCGTGCACCGCCTCGTAGATGGCGACGTCCACCTCCTGCCCGCGCCCCGAGCGGCGCGCCTCGTGGAGGGCGGCCAGGGTCCCCACCACCGAGAACAGCGCGGCCAGCGAGTCGCCGAGGCTGATGCCGGTCCGGCTCGGCGGCAGGCCGGGGTCGCCGGTGGTGTGGCGGATGCCGCCAACCGCCTCGCCGATGTTCCCGAAGCCCGTGGAGCCGGCGCGCGGTCCGGTCTGGCCGAACCCGGAGACGTGGACCATCACCAGGCGGGGGTTGCCCGCCGAGAGGGTGTCGTAGCCGAGGCCCCACTCGGCCATGCGTCCCGGCCGGAAGTTCTCGAGCACCACGTCGCAGCGGGCGGCCAGCCGCCGCACCACGTCCCGGCCCCGCTCGTGGCGGAGGTCCACGCAGACCGACCGCTTGTTGCGGGCGATGCCCGGCCACCAGAGGCTGTCGCCGTCCAGCTCCACGCCCCAGTGCCGCATCGGGTCGCCCGTGCCGGGGGGCTCCACCTTGACCACCTCGGCCCCGTAGTCCCCGAGGAGCTGCCCGGCGAAGGGACCGGCGATGAAGCTGCCGAGTTCCAGCACCCGCACGCCCTCCAGCGGCCCGGTCGCAGTGCCCGCCGGCGCCCCGGGGCCCGCCGGGGATTCGGGGCCCGCCGGGGATTCGGTGCCCGCCGGCGCCACGGGGCCCGGAGGGGATCCGGCGCTCGGAGCGGGGCCGGGAGGGGGCCCGGCGTCCGGGGGGACGTCGCCGGCTGCCGTGCTCCCCGTCACCGGAGTGATTGTATACGATCTGGCCGCCGCACACGGGGTTGTCCGGGCCCGGCCTCTACGGCGGACGACCGGGGGCGCGGCCGCTTCACGGTGCGAGGCGGTGTTGCACGCCCGATGACAGGGGATGGACCGCCAGTGCCGCACCGCCCGCCCCGGGGCGGGACCCGGATCTCCCGGGCCGTGCCGGAGGGGCCCCGGGCCACCCGGGCAGGCAGTATTGTATCCCATGTGGCGGACCCAGGATCGGGCCCCGGAACGGGGATGGGGAGCGCCGAGCGGGCCTACGAGCTGATCCGCGCCGCCGTCATCGAGGGTCGCTACCGCTCGGGCCAGCGCCTGGTCGAGCAGCGCATCGGCGAGGAGTTCGCGCTCTCGCGGACCCCGGTCCGTGAGGCGCTGCGCATGCTCGAGGCCGAAGGCCTGGTGGTCAGCCGGCGGAACCGCGGCGCCGTGGTCCGGCCGGTCACGGCGCGCGACGTCACCGACCTCTACGAGCTCCGGGCGCGGCTCGAGGCGCTCGCCGCCGAACGGTCGGCCGCCCGGGCCACGGGGGAGGACCTGGCCGCCATGGACCTGGCCGTCGAGGAGTTCGACGCCGCGGCGCTCCCCGGCGACGGCACGCTCGCCGGGGACGACGGCCTGGACGGCGTGCGGGCGCTGCACCGCGCCAACGCGCGGTTCCACGACGCCGTGCTCCGCTCGGCCGACCACCCCCGCCTGAGCCAGCTCATGGCCCGTACCGTAGACATCCCGCTGGTCTTCCGGGCGTTCCAGGTGTTCACGCCGGCCGAGCGCGAGCGCTCGAACCTGTTCCACCGCCTGATCCGCACCGCCATCGCCGCCGGCGAGGCGGACCGGGCCGGTCGGCTCATGGCCGAGCACGTCCTGCAGGGGCGGGACTCCCTGCTCGACCGGATCGCCGCCGCGCCGCTGGCGCGCTCGATCGTGGCCGAGGTGGCCGAGGTGGCCGAGGTGGGCCAGGACGGCGGCGAGCACCCGGCGACGGCCGACCGCCGGCTGCCGGCTGTGGCCAGCGGCGCGCGCCAGGTGGTCGGGTGAGCCCCGGCCCGCCGCCGTCCGTCCGGGTGCGCGACGTCACGCTGCGCGACGGCCTGCAGGACGAGCCGCCGGTCGCCACCGGGACCAAGCTGGCGCTGTTGGACGCGCTGGTGGCCTCCGGGCTCCGCGACCTGGAGCTGACGTCGTTCGCCCGGCCCGACCGGGTGCCGGCCACGGCCGACGCCGAGGCCATGGCCCGCGAGGCGCCGCCGCGCGCGCCGGGGGTGACGCTGTGGGGCCTCGTGCTGAACCGCCGCGGAGCGGAGCGGGCGCTCGCCGCCGGCCTGGACCACCTGCAGTTCGTGGTCTCGGTGTCCGAGCGGCACAACCAGGCGAACGCCGGCCGCACGGTGGCGGCGTCCCTGGCCGAGCTGGAGGGCATCGTGGCCCTGGCCGGCACGGCGGCCGAGGTGGAGGCCACCCTCTCCACCGCCTTCGGCTGCCCCTACGCGGGGCCCGTGGAGCCGGCCGAGGTGCTGGCCGTGGCGGCGCGCGCCAGGGAGGCGGGCGCCGTCCGGCTCACCCTGGGGGACACGATCGGGACCGGCGTGCCCACGGAGGTGGGGTGGCTGGTGGCCGAGGTCGCGGCCTCGGTCCGCCCGGTCGAGCTGGGCATCCACCTCCACGACACCAGGGGCCTCGCCGTGGCCAACGCGCTGGCCGCGCTGGAGGCGGGCGCCACCCGGGTGGACGGCACCGTGGGAGGCCTCGGGGGCTGCCCGTTCGCCCCGGGCGCGTCGGGCAACCTCCCGCTCGAGGACCTGGTGCACGCGCTGGGGGCCATGGGCAGCCGCACCGGCGTGGACCTGGGGGCGCTGCTCGCCGCGGCGGACCTGGCGTGCGCCGCGGTGGGGCGGGCGCCGTCCGGCCACGTGGCCGTGGCCGGGCCCCGCTTCAGC
>JBOGGH010000312.1:0-4021 GCA_050743905.1 Acidimicrobiales bacterium | reverse complement strand
CGAGGTCGAAGCGGCGGGACCCTGCCCCGGCCCGACGACAACAACCACCCCGTCTGCAAGGGGGGGGAGGCCGCTCGGGGCGCTTGAACCCCTCGTGGGTCAGTGGACCTTGGAGGCGAAAGGTCCGGATGGGCAGATGGGGCCCGGCGAGGGCCGGGTAGGTTCGCCGGGCGAGCTTCCGGTGGCATCCCTCCGGAGCGCACCTGGTCCAACAGACCATGACCGACGCCCCGGGGTGCCCCAAACAGCACGTACACGATCTCAGGTCGCTGGGAGAAAGCCGAAGACGGCGAGACGTTCCCCGTCGACTTCTACCTGACGTACCGAAAGGTTGGGGCCAACGAGGGGGTGGGCTAAGCACCTGAGGCCTTCGACGCGCTCTGAGGACCGGCGAAGTGACGAGGGGCGGCCTGCGTGCTCGTGAGGGACAGACCTTCGGCCTTCGCCGGGGCGCTCAAACCCCAGGTGAACTCGATGGCGGGTGGGCCAGTCGGTGCGGCGTGACGACGTTCATCACCCGGACCCGCCTGTTCCCCGCCGGGCGTTCTCCCTGGAGCGCCCGCTCACGGTATCGCTCGACCACCGCTTCCAACTCCTCGGCCATCCGTTGAATCTCTGGCCGTCACCGGGCTGCGCTCGCTCGACCGGGCCGCCACGCTCGGCCAGGCCGAGGCCGCGACACTCCAACGTCCATGCGCTTGGCGCGAGATGGCCTTGATCCGATGAGCTCACGTCCGACAGGCGGCTGGAGGAAAGAGTCGGACAAGGCCGGTCCCCGGCGTCGGCGCATAAAGGGAAGCGACGGAGAACGCGCCGTTGTGTGTCACGACGACGGGACCGGTGACGATCGGCTGGTGCAACTGCTCCGTGATTGCGTCAAGCGACCCAGTCGTGGCGTCAAAGCAAGCGAGCTGCCCGGCACTGCCGACCCAAACGATCCCGTCCGAGAGGTCCGCAACCGGGGACTCGCTGAAGCTCGGTAGCGCCGGACCCGTTGTCCCGCCGATCTCGCTCACACCACCTCCTCCTTCGGTGAGTGACGCCGAGACGAGACGGAGCGGAGACGTCCGGTAGAAGAACAGAGCGCCGCTACTGCCGGGTTGCCCGCTCGCTGCCCAGACGCCATCGCTGGTCGCTGCCAGGAAGAAGAAAGGAAACATGGGGATCGACGCGTCGGCGATGCGCCGGCCGTTTTGCGAGTCGCGCTCTTGGAGCAGGAGCTCCTCGGGCTTCGTTCCTGGGACCACGTCGTAAAGGAGGTCCCCGGATGCATCGAGAGCGAGGCTGTACTCGTCCGCAATCTTGACCTGCGCCACGACGCGGCCGGTACTCGGATCGAGCCGGACGAGCGAGTAGGGAAGAGCGAGCCACAACAGCCCCTGGGGACCGCCGCTCATCTGCTCGCCCAGGCCTGACAACGCGATCTCGCCGGTTCGTTGCAGTGTCCGGGGATCGAGCACGAACAGCATGGGCGGCCCAGTGTGCTCGACGTTCTTCGAGACCCAGGTCACTCCGGCCACGAACACCCTGTCGTCGACGAAGGCCAGCGCGGTTGCGCCTGGCACGACGGCGGAACGAGCGACAACGCGCCGCGTGGCCGGATCGAACCGGATGACGCGTGTCCCTCTCGCCGGCGCTCCCCGTGAAGGGGTCTGCACGGAGTAGAGGCTCCCGCCGTCCTCGACGAGGCCGGTAAAGGTCCCGGGAACAACGAGGCGCCTCGTCCAAGCCGGTCCGTTCTCGGGAGGTCGAGGCCGCGATGTCGTCGTTGTCGTGCTCGTTGAAACTGGCGTCGTCGTCGTGAACACGGCTCGCGAAGTACTGGTGGAAGATGCCGAGCGAGCCGGGGCGCACCCAGCCAGCACCAGTCCCACGACGACAGCTGCTGGCACGAGTCTCAGCCTGCGACGGGACAAAGCCACGCTGCTCACCTCTATCCCCCAGACGCCGAGCCAGGCTCCAACCTTGCCCTCATTGTCGACCGCCGTCAGCCTCTTACTCGCTTCGGCGCAAGGTGCGAATAGCGATAGGCGTCGTAAACTGGAAGGAGGTGCGCGACATGGCTCCATCGTTCTGTCGGGTGTGGGGCAGTCTGCTCCTTGTCTCTGCCGCCGGTACGCTCCTTCTCGCTGGCTGTGGTGTCAGCTCGTCCGCACCGACCACCACGCGCGCCACGCGCACTTCGACCACCACGACGAGCACGACCACGGTGCCGATCTCCTCGCTGCGCCGGTGCTCGACCTCTCAGCTGCGGGTGAACGTCTTCGGCGCCTCGGGGGCGGCGGGCACTGGCTTGACTGGCATCGGGATCGCCAATACGTCCACGACACCGTGCTGGCTGCAGGGAGTTCCCACGGTCGACTTCTTCGGCCGCGCCAAGTCTGGCGCGAGGACTCGTCTCGCCGTCAACCTCAGCTACGAGGGACCAGCTGTCCTCTTCCCCCGCCAGCCCGTCGGCGTCATCCTCCTCCACGAGGAGCCGGTCCGCTCCACCCTCGGCCGCTACCCGGCCATCAGCGCCGGGTTCATCATCACGAGTCGGGACTTCGGAAGCGGCGTTGACGACACTCCCTGCACCACCGTCACCGCGATCTCGGTCAGGCTGCCCGGACTCGCGGGCGCAGATGAGCTGTCGATGAAGGTCGTTTCGCCAAGTGGCGTGCCGATCTGGTCTTACCACATCTGCGACCTTCCGCCCCCGGTCAGCGTGTCGGCGGTCGTGACGAGGCTCGCCATGTTCGAGTCCGTCGGTGAGGGTATCGTCTCGACCAGCACTGCGGCCTGCCAGCAGCTCTCGCTCGGCGAGGGTGCGAGTGTGACGCTGCTGAGCCAAACCGGACGAGCGATTCTGTTCTCCTACACGCACGAGCACAACCAGTTCATGACCTCAAGCCCGCCACGGCGAGTCGTCCTCGCACCGGGAGTGCGTGCCTTCGTCCTCTTGGTGACCTACGACTGCATGGTCGGTGGCGAGGGGCGGAAGGTCGCCGAGGTTCGCCTGGTTCCCCCGGGACGGCCGAGCTGCTGAGCGTGTTCACGCCCGGCGCCTCCCTCGGATACTGCACCGATTTCGCGCCGGGCCAGAGCGTCGCAATCTTGCCCGAGGAGGCGACCGCCGTCGAGACAGTGCCCCACTGACCGTCATCCCGTACGGTCGCTCTGCCCTCGCCTTCCTCCGCTTCCCGTCCCCGCTCGGCTCTGCTGGCGGGCGGGCTAGTCGCTCTGTCGGCTCTCGTTGGCGGTCCGAGCCGTAGCCGGAGAACGGAGACGAGCGCCACCGCGACAACCTGGTGGTCGGTCCCGAGCGGTTCCCGCGTGCCACTTCGTGCCACTCACAGGGGCGAATCGCGTACGCCCGCGGCCAGAAGGCGCGTTCGGCAAAAGTGCCATCGAACAGCGAGAAGAGGCATCGACGGAGAGAGCGGGCGACGGGGATCGAACCCGCATAACCAGCTTGGAAGGCTGGCCGGACACGACTGAGCGAGCACGAGCTTTCCATGTTCGGGCAGGTCAAAGGCACTCTTTCTCTGACCATCATTTACCGGCTTTGACCATCGGTGCACGCACGATCGCGCACGGATCGCGCACGACGCTGGAGCGTCATTGAACGGGAGCGAACGACAGTGTCCGCGTACGTAGGTTCGTCCCGCAGCCCAAGCTCGGAGTCCTCTCGGGGTTCGAGCAGGCTCACGACAAGTTGACACCGGCCTCTCACAGGCCTCGTCTCAGCTTCGAGCCACTCACCGCCCCTGGGGCGCGCCATTGTGCTCAGCCTCACTCGACCAGCCAGGGAACCTCGAACAGTTCCGCCCTCACGTTCGCATGCTGTCATGTCCATCCGCCCGGCGGGTAGTGGGTCAGGTTGAAGGGCGGTCCCTACTCGCCTTGCGAACCAGGAGCGCCGTGCCCATCTGTGCAAGCAGCATCACGGCAAGCGCGCTCACTAGTGCCGCCGGAACACTGCGGCTGATCGCCCACGTAGTCGCGCCGATGGCGAGTAAGTGACCCGACCAGGTAGACG
>JBOGGH010000311.1:0-4051 GCA_050743905.1 Acidimicrobiales bacterium | reverse complement strand
CCTTAAGACCCTCTCGAATCCGTACGTCGTCCCCATTCAGGTCGACCGGTTCTCCATCGACTCCGGCGCCCCAGTCAGGGCATAGCGGCATGCCGTACGAGGGGGAATTCGCCGAGTACCAGTCCCTGCGCCGGATCGTCGAGACGCCCCGCGTCCAGAATCTCCTGCGGCGGTGTCGCGTTCAGCCTGCATCCGCACAGGCCAACGACAGTGGACCGATGCCTCGCGTGGCCCCGGGTGCGCGGCAGGGAATGCCCCACTTCGTCGTCGCCATCGACGGCAGCAGTAAGGAAGAAGCGGTTCGCAACGGCTACCCTGGAGCGCGGGTCGGCTACCTCACCGTGGCGAGCGTGCTCGTAAACCTCGCGGAGCTCAACCGGCTCGACGAGCACCGCCCCATCGATCCCATCGCCTTCCGCGCGACAGAGGACGCCGCGACGATCGATGCCGCCTTGCCGGGCTGCAACGTGGTGACGAGAAATCATGGCGCCGCGAAGCATGCGTTCCGCGAGGAACTGTTCGAGACGTTCAACGATTTGATCCTCGATGAGGAGGATCGCACCCCGCTGGGCGATACGTACGAAGTGTTGCTCGCTCTCAAGCCGGACACGCGGATTCCGTCGTGTCCGTATGAGGACACAGGCTGCGGCGAGCACTTCCGGACGGCGAGGGGGCTCACCCGGTGTCCATGTGACCGGGCGCAGCCGCTCTATTCCACGGATGCGCTGCGCATTCACGAACGCTTCCGGGACTGGGGAAGCAACGGTGAGGCCTACGGCGAGGTCATGCAGGTGTGGGAGCGCATCCTGCTCGTCCACCTGCTCCGGTGCCTTGAGCGGCGGGGCTGGCTGCACCGCCTGCCCAAGCTCGCCTTCTTCGTCGACGGCCCCCTCGCGGTGTTCGGTCATCCAGCGTGGCTCAGTGGAGCCATCAGCATCGAGCTCAAGCGGCTGAACGCCCTCGTGCGCGAGCAGTCCGGGCACGACCTGCTCATAGTCGGCATCGAGAAGCACGGGACGTTCGTCGCTCACTTCGAGGACATCGACAAGACCGAGACACCGGGGACCGAGCTGTTCGCCCCGGGCTCGTTCTTCATGCCGAGCGATCAGTACATCAAGTCTCGGATCATCTTCTCGTCGGGCCCGACGCGGTACGGCGAGGGCACCTACTTCGGCCGCAAAGTCTTCTACAAGACGGCGAGTAGGGCCCGGATCGTCGCCGATATCCCCTTCCTCACTGACGAGCAAGACACGCTCGACGACGACCCGGGCCTGTACTCGCAGCTCGGTACCACGCTGGCGGTGCTCGACAAGCTCGTCTCCTCGCGGTATCCGAATGCACTTGCCCCGATCGTGTCTGCGAACGCCCAGGCCGCGATCCCGCTCCACCTCGGAGCGAAGGTTCTCCAGCAGCTGGCCCGGGCCCTAATGCAAGACGCATCCCCGTAGCCATGGAGGGCAAATACAACAGCGCGTCGGCTCGCTGGGCGGCCGTCGGTCCCTACTACGCCATGTTCCCGACGTCGTTCGCCGACGATGTCGTCGCGCGATTCACCGAGCCGGGAGACTGGGTGCTCGACCCCTTTGCCGGGCGCGGCACTGCGGTGTACTCCGCTGCCATCGCTGACCGGCACGGAGTTGGCATCGAGCTCAACCCCGTCGGGTGGCTCTACGGGGCTACCAAACTCGGAGTCGCTCCTCGGACGCGGGTTGACGCGAGGCTGGGCGAGATCGAGCGCGCCGCGCCTAGGCGTCTGTCGGCCGCTACCACGCTCCCGGAGTTCTTCACGTGGTGTTTCAGCGACCGCGTGCTGGCGTTCCTAATGACCGCTCGGTCGATGCTCAACTGGCGTGCGAGCGCGACTGACAGGACGCTCATGGCGTTTATTCTCGTCTACCTCCACGGCAAGCACGAGGCATCACTCTCCAACCAGATGCGTCAGACCAAGGCGATGGCCCCCCGCTATGCCGTCAACTGGTGGCGTGAGCGTGGCCTCCAGCCCCCGGCCCTTGACCCCGGCGAGTTTCTACGCGATCGGATCGCATGGCGCTACGCACGTGGCGTGCCCACCGTGGGGCATAGTCACATGTTTCTTGGTGACTGCACTCGCCGTATCGAGGGCCTGGCGTTGCGGTGGTCGGAACGAAAGATCCAGCCAGCCCGGCTCCTGCTCACATCACCGCCCTACTTCAGGCTCACCAACTACCACTATGACCAGTGGCTCCGGCTGTGGATGCTGGGTGGCAGCCCCACTGCGAACCGACTCGGAGAGGAGAACCGCGGCAAATTTGAAGGGAGGGTGGCGTACTCCAAACTCCTGGTGACTGCCTTTCGGAAAGCCTCCGCCTACCTTGCTCCGGACGCGGTGATTTACGTTCGTACGGGAAGCCGGTCCGTGACGTATGAGGCGACAAACTCTGCGCTATCGCAGGTGTTTCCTAACCACCGGCTGGTAGCGGAGGATCGGCCCTACGTACGTCCGACACAAACGCACCTCTTCGGCGACCATGAGCCCAAGGTTGGCGAAGTGGATCTGGTGCTCCGCGCGCTTAACTTAGTCGCTCACGGTGTTCCGTTCGTCAGCCGCGAGGTCCCACACCACCAAACTCTCGGCACATCGTTCTCGGTCCCATGCCGTGAGCTCTGGAAAGTGCGCTCAGCGATCCGTCTGGCCGCGTAGCTGGGAACGGGGCACATCCAGGGCACATTACCGTGAGATCTGCCCAGAACCGATGAGAACCTTCCAGATGTCAACTGCAGGCCAGAACACATGGGCGATAGGTTCGCCCTGGTCAGGAACATGCCTGCACGAGACCCAGCCTACAGGCCGACTGCTCACCATACCCGTCCAGGTAGCTGTCAGACCCCGGATCAGAGACGATCGCATCATGGACTCGTCTATCAGTCTCGCACTCGCGTCACTTGCTGGGGTGAACTTGGGGAGCGCGGCGACCCGCGGCAACCAACTCATCGCGGGAGATTTTCAGCGGTAGGAACCGAATGGATGCGGACCACTGGTATGTTGGTGCGCCATGAGTTCAATAATACTCTACATTGCTATTGTCGCGATCTGGGTTGGGGTTTTGATCCCGCGCTGGTACTCGGTACGCCGCTCTAAAGCTGAAATACGGGAAGCTGTCGAAATAGCAACTGCTCATCAACCGACACTGGAAGAAAAGTTGAACCGGCTTGCGGGCTCGATGCACGAATCAGCCCTCATAGTAGAACAGGTATCAGCGGAGCTAGAAGCACGCGCTATCATGGCAAAGCGGCTAAAGCAGGAAGCAGAGGATGCGGAAGCCTTGGCTGCTCAAAGCAAAGAGCAGACTGACGCTATTCGTCGACTAGTTAGAGTTGAGATGACCAAAGAACTCGTGAATACTCAGCGCGAAATTTTTCGGGATAGTCTCAAGGTCACGGCCGTATCATTTGTTGCTGGCATCTTCGCAACCATTATAGTCACCATGCTCCTCCATTGAGCCGCCATACACTAGCGTTGGTGCTGCCAAGAGGGACGAACGGCGGATGTCCGGATGGGCAGTGCTCGGGCTCGTGGTCCTGAACGTGCTATGCGCGGTCGCTGGGAGGAGATCGGGCAGGCCGAAAGGGAGACAAGATTATAGGGCGTACTGGGGTTCCTCCGCCCCGTCGGTTTGCTGATCATCGCACCTATGTCCAAGGGCGAAGACCGGTACAGCAGGAGAGTACAGCAACCCCGCCGACCGGCATCGGCCTCATCCGACTAGTACAAACCTCTGAGCTGCGTTAACGACCTCCATAGACCAGCATGCAACTCGTTCACACCGAGGAGATCACCAGCCATCGATGACGAGCACCAAGCCGTCGCGATCATTAGCATCCCTGTGTCGTCTGCGCTCTGGAGTTAGCTCTCGGGTTGCCGTGGGATTCGAACAGCAGGGCTTTCACCGTAAGTTATCTTTCCCCGCAGGGATTCTGAATTTTGAGTCAACTTGCGGCGTGTGTGCCTCCTGGGGCTGGGTGCGGGACGTGGGCCGTGACTGTGGGTGGTTAGGCGGCTATGGATGCCTGC
>JBOGGH010000310.1:0-4068 GCA_050743905.1 Acidimicrobiales bacterium | reverse complement strand
GACCGTCGCCGAGGCGATACGGGCTAGGTGTCTCACGGGTTCCTCCTCTGCTGTCGGGATGGACACGGGTCCAGTCACCGCGCCGGGCGCCGGCGTTACAGATCCGCCGTTCCGGATCCGGCGCGGCCCGGCCCCCGGGAAACGGCTGGTGCGGCCTAGGCTCCCCGGGCGTGCAGGGTGACGAGGAGCTGCTCCGCCTCTCGCTCGCCGGCGACGAGGCGGCGTTCGGGCTGCTCGTGGAGCGGTACCACCAGCGGCTCGTGGGCCTGGCCCGGGGGTTCGTCGGAGGCCGCGAGGCGGCGCAGGACGTCGCCCAGGAGACCTGGATCGCCGTGCTCCGGGGGGCGGACAGGTTTGAGGGGCGCTCGGCCTTCCGCACGTGGCTGTTCCGGATCTGCGCCAACCGGGCCCGGTCGGCGGCCGGGCGAGAGCGGCGGACCACGCCGGCGGGCGTGGCCGAGCCCACCGTGGACCCCCGCCGGTTCACCGCCGCCGGCCAGTGGGCCTCCGCCCCGGACGACTGGGCGGCCTCGGTGGACGACCGGATCGTGGCCTCGGAGCTGGCGGCGCGGGCCAAGAGGGCTATCGAGGAGCTGCCCGACCTCCAGCGCCAGGTCGTAACGTTGCGGGACGTTGAAGGACTGTCCAGCATCGACGTGTGCGACGTGCTCTCCCTGACGCCCGCCAACGAGCGGGTGCTCCTGCACCGGGGCCGCAGCCGGGTCCGCGCCTTCCTCGACCGCGAGCGGGGAGCGGGCTGACGTGCCGGCGCTGAGGACCGACCTCGTGTGCCGGGAGGCCGTGGAGCTCATGACGGACTACCTGGAGGGGGCCCTGAGCTGGCGGCAGCGACGGCGCCTCGAGCGCCACCTGCGCGCCTGCCCGAGCTGCCGCGCCTACCTCGAGCAGCTCCGGCTCACCGTGGCCGCCATGGGCGAGATCGAGCCGGACGCCCTGGACCCGGCCACCCGCCAGGACCTGATCGACCTGCTGCGCCGCTACCGCGGGACCGGCGGGGAGGAGTAGCCCGCCGCCGCGTCCGGCACCGGGCGGCAGGCAGGCAGGCGGCGGCCGGTCAGATGCCGTCCCGACGGGCCGCCGGCAGGGCCAGCCACTCGTCGGCCAACGCCGAGCAGTCCTTGCAGGGCCGGCGCCCGGGCACCGGGAGGCTGTCGCTCACCCGGTGCTTGCGCTTGATCCGCCGCCCGGACGGGCAGAAGCGCATCACGTGGAAGACGAAGCGCTCCCCGCGGTAGCGCTTCTTGAACCAGAGGTCGGTGTAGTACACCTTCACCGGCGCCACCCTACCCAGGCCGCGTCGCGCCGCCCCGGGACCGGCGGGCCCGCCGGCCGGCATGCGGCCCGGCTCAGCCCCGCAGGTGGTGGTGGGAGATCAGCTCGATCCAGGTGACCCTGGACGGGGGCTCGGTGATGCCGCCCTCGGCCAGGGCGTCCGCCAGCCGCCCCTCCATGAACCGGGCCTGGTGCTCGGGCGTGTCCCACACCTCGATCACCACCAGGTGCCCGCGCTCGTTGAGGCCCGCCGAGTGCGCCACCATCCCCTCCGGCCACTCGCCCTCGCCGGTCTCCATGTCGATCCCGAGGGCGTTGTTCACCGCCTCGTACTCGATCTCGGTCACGCCGTCGAACTCGAGGACCAACTCGGCCGCCATGGGTGCTCCCTCCCGTATCCTCGGTGCTGCGGTGCCGGCCGGACGGTCGGCGCAACTAGCGTTGCACCATTTGCCTCCCATAGCCACCGCGCCCCCGGCGCCCACGGGGGGTGCCGGCCGGCCACCCCGCCGTCTACCAGGACGGGGAGGGTCGTGACGGCCGCGCCGGGACCCGGGCGGGGCCGGCCAGCCGGTAGTGTTGGCCCATGCCCGGGCCCCAGCCGACGGACGCGTTCGACCCCGATGCCGTACGGGCCAGGTACCTCGCCGAGCGGGACCGGCGCCTCGTCCCGGGCCGGGCGGACATCCAGGACCTCCGGCAGGACGAGCGGTTCGCCGGCTACCGGGAGGACCCGTTCACCCCGTTCGAGGAGCGCGACCCGGTCGACGACGAGGTGGACGTGGTGATCGTGGGCGGCGGCATCGCCGGGCTCGTGGCCGGCGCCAACCTCCGCAACGCCGGCGTCGACCGGATCCGCATCGTGGACCAGGCCGGCGGCGTGGGCGGAACCTGGTACTGGAACCGCTACCCGGGCGTGATGTGCGACGTCGAGTCGTACATCTACATGCCGATGCTCGAGGAGCTCGGCTACGTCCCCACCCGGCGCTACGCCTACGGCGAGGAGATCCTGGCCCACCTCCAGGCGATCGGCGAGGCGTTCGACCTCGAGCGGGACGCCCTCTTTCACACCGGCGCGACCCGGGCCGAGTGGCTGGAGGACGAGGCGCGGTGGCGGGTCACCACCGACCGCGGGGACACGGTCCGCTGCCGCTGGTACGTGCTGGCCGTGGGCATCCTCAACCTGATGAAGCTGCCGAGGATCCCCGGCATGGACGGGTTCGGCGGCCACTCGTTCCACACGGCCCGGTGGGACTTCGGGTACACGGGGGGCGCTGCCCACGAGCCGATGACCGGCCTCGCCGGCAAGACGGTGGCCCTCGTGGGCAACGGCGCGTCCGGCATCCAGTGCGTGCCGCCGCTGGCCGAGACCGCCGAGCGCGTCTACGTGTTCCAGCGGACGCCCTCGGCCATCGGCGTCCGGGGGAACCGGCCCACCGGGCCGGAGTTCGGCGCCCGCCTCGAGCCGGGGTGGCAGCGGGCCCGCATGGACAACTTCCAGGCGATGATGATGGGCCTCCCCGTGGACGAGGATCTGGTGGACGACGGGTGGACGCGCGACTACGGGCCCAACCACCACCCCCCGAGGCGCGAGGGGATGACCACCGAGGAGTACCTCCGGAGCGCCGAGGAGCTCGACTACCGGATCATGGAGGCGCACCGGCGCCGGGTGGACGAGCTGGTGTCGGACCCGGCCACGGCGGAGATCCTGAAGCCCTACTACCGCTACCTGTGCAAGCGCCCGTGCTTCCACGACGAGTACCTCTCGGCGTGCGACCGCCCCAACGTGACCGTGGTCGACTGCCCCGCCGGGGTGGAGCGCATCACCGAGCACGGCCTGGTGGCCGGGGGCAGGGAGCACCCGGTGGACTGCATCGTCTACGCCACCGGCTTCGAGCCGGAGCTCACCCCCCTCGCCCGCCGGGTGGGCCACGAGGTGGTGGGCCGCGGCGGCGTGACGCTGGCCGAGAAGTGGGCGGACGGGGCGGCCAGCCTCTTTGGCATGATGATCCGGGGGTTCCCGAACATGTTCGTGATGCCGGCCCCGGGCCAGCAGGCCGTGGTCACCGTCAACTACACGCAGCTCGCCGTGCTCGGGGGCGAGTTCGTGGGCCGCACCGTCGGGCTGCTCGAGAAGCGGGGCGCCGAGGCGTTCGAGGTGAGCGCCGAGGCCGAGGAGGCGTGGACGCAGAAGATCCTCAGCTCCTTCGTGGACCGGAGCGCCTTCATGGCCGCCTGCACGCCGTCGCGCATCAACAACGAGGGCCACCCCGAGGCGCTCAACCCCCGCAACGGCAACTACGGCGGGGGGTTCGGCGACTGGTTCGCCTACCGGGATCTCCTCGAGCAGTGGCTGGAGGCGGGCACCTTCGAGGGTCTGGAGCTGAAGGTCCGGTCGACGGCGTCGTGAGCGGGCGGCAGCGGGTCGCCGTCGTCACCGGCGGCGGGGGCGGGATCGGGGCGGCGATCGCCCAGGAGCTGGGCCGGGACGGCTGGTTCGTGGCGACGGTGGACCCCCTCGTCACGCTGGACGGCACCGAGCGTCTGCCCGAGCCGCAGGAGACCACGGCCGGGCGGATCGTGGCCGCCGGCGGCTCCGCCCGGGCGTCCTCGGCCTCGGTGACCGACGGCGAGGCGGTCCGGGCCCTCTTCGAGGAGCTGGCCGCCGAGCACGGCGCCGTGGACGCCGTGGTGAACGTGGCCGGCATCACCCGCCAGACGTACTTCGCCCGGGGCACCGAGGAGGACTGGCAGGCCGTGGTGGCCGTGCACCTG
>JBOGGH010000309.1:0-4071 GCA_050743905.1 Acidimicrobiales bacterium | reverse complement strand
CCACCAAGACGATCCCGAGCTCGACCACCAGGTTGGTGGAGGCGAACATGAACACCATGGCGGTCACGAAGTCGGCCCCCTTGGCGACGAGCGACCGGGCCATGGCGGCGGCGGCGTAGGAGCAGGACGAGGACGCCATGCCGAGGCCCGAGGCGCGGGCCACCGCCGCCGGCCGGTGGTCCCCCAGCGTCCTGCGGACGGCGGCGGTGCGCACGAACGCCTGGACGAAGCCCGACAGCAGGAACCCCAGGACGAGCGGCCACAGCGTCGCCCAGAACATGGCGAAGCCCTCGTGGAGGCTCCGGCCCACGTCGTCGAGCCAGGCCACCGCCAGCACCTGGGTCACGAGCGGACGAGGCGGGCGATGGCCGCCGACGCCTCGTCCAGCTTGGCGGCGGCGTCCTCGCCCCCGGCCTGGACGGCGCCGGCCACGCAGTGGGCGAGGTGGTCGTCCACGAGCTCGATAGCCACGGACTGGAGGGCGCGGGTGGCGGCGGCCACCTGGTCCAGGACGTCGATGCAGTAGCGGTCCTCCTCCACCATGCGCTCGAGGCCCCGCACCTGGCCCTCGATCCGGCGGAGCCGCCGCAGCACGGCGTCCTTGCGCTCGCTGTACCCGGGACGCATCGGCGGCCTCCTTCCCCGTGTGCCTGTCGCCGCCGAGTATATACCCGGTACCCCTATGGGGTAACAGGGACGGGCGCGGGTGGGGGGAGGCAGGATGCCGCGAGACCGACGCGGCGCGGCGGTCGTCCGGTCAGCCGGTCAGCCGGGTTCGGCGCGCCGGCGCGGCAGGAGGGAGCGGCGGCCCGCGGCCCGCTTCCGCCCCCGGTAGGCGCTGGCCCCCAGCATGGCGATGGCCAGGACGGGCAGGGCCACCACGGCCAGGGCGTGGTGGGAGCGCAGGCCGAAGGCAACCCCCACGATCACCACCGTGGCGACGAAGAGCTCGGGCGTGTCGCCGACGAGGAAGTCCCACCAGAACCGGCCGAAGGCGCGCAGGCCGTTGCGGACCGCGCTCACCGCCCCACCCCCTCCTCGGCATCCGCGGCGACGGCCGCCGCGGGTCGGCCGGGCTGCGCGGGAGGGAGCAGGGTGCGCATCCAGGCGGTGGCGGCCAGCGTGACGGCGGCGAAGATCCCCACCAGGGCCGGGATGGCCAGGTTCCCGCCGGGCCAGTTGACGCCGGCGCCCTCGCCCACCCAGAACAGGCCGAAGCTGGTGAGCATGATGCCGACCACCGTCTTGATCGTGTTCTCCGGCACCCCGCTGAGCTGGCGGGCCACCAGGGCGCCGGTCGCGGCCACCACCACGGCGGCGGCGGCCGCCGCGCCGGCGGCCAGACCCAGCCGGTGCTGGCTGGCGCCCAGGCTGATCACGATCAGGACCACCTCCACGCCCTCGAGGAACACCCCCTTGAACGCCACGGCGAAGGCCACCCCGTCCCGGCGCCGCCGGCCGGGCGCCGTGCCGCCGTCGCGCCGGAGCTCATCGGCGGTCTCGGCGTAGATAGCGTCCTCGTCGTGCTTGGCCTTGTGGCCGCTGGCCCGCAGGATGGCCTTGCGCAGCCAGGACAGCCCCAGGACGAGCAGCAGCGCGCCGACGGTGACCCGGAGGGCGTTGATGGGCACGTAGCGCACGAGCGGGACGCCCACCGCGCCCACCAGGATCCCGAGGACCAGCAGGGCGGCGCCCGCGCCCTCGAGCGCCGACCGCCAGCCGCGGGTGGCGCCGGCGGCCACCACGATGGTGAGCGCCTCCACCATCTCCACCGAGCTGGCGCCGAACACGGCCAGCAGGAGGACGACCGTCGACGAGGTGCTCACCGCTGCCGACGATACCCGTGTGCCCGTGTGCCCGCGTGCGGGCTCCGGCGGTGCGCGGCGTGCCGGGCGCCGTCCCTTGGTGCCCTCTCCGCCCCGACGCTCGACCCCGACGCCCGACCGCGACGGTCGCCTACTGCGCCACGTGCGCGGAGAACCAGGCGGTGATGGCGTGCTCCCGGCGGCCCCACACGTACGGTGTGATCCGCTGGGTCTCCACCGAGGCCAGCGCCGGGAGTGTGGCCGGCGCCGGCACGCCGGCCACGACCGGGTAGTACAGGGAGCCGCCGTCCGGTGTGGCCGACTGCATCACCTGCTGGCCCTGGGGCGAGAGGACGAAGGCGGCGAACCGCTCGGCCTCCGCCCGCTCGGCCTTGGAGACCTTGGCGTCGATCCCCACGGCCGAGGGCACCAGCGTCACCGGCGGCAGGTACTTCACGGCGAGGTGGGGATCTGTGCGCACGGCACCGGCGGCGGCGGAGCTCTGGACGAGCGCCACCTTGATCTTGCCGCTGGTGAGCTCCTGGAGCGTTGTGGGGTTGGTTGTGCGCACCACCAGCCCGTTGTGGTGGAGCTTCGTGAAGTACCGCTCGCCGGCCTTCACGCCGTCGTGGCCCCCGAGGTGCTGCATCATGCCGGCGATGAAGGGGAACGTGGGCCCGGACTGCGCCGGGTTGTCCATGCCCACGGCCCCCCGCCACTCGGGCCGGAGCAGATCCTGCCAGGTGCCGGGCGGGTCGGTCACCACGGTGCTTGTGTAGATCTCGGCCTCGGTCAGAGTGACGCCGGTGGGGACGTAGCTCCTGTCCTTGGGCACCGCCGACGCGCCCTGCGCGTTCCAGTGGACGTGGGGCTCGAACCCGCGGAGCAGGAGGTGCTGCTGGTCCAGGCGGGCGAAGGCGGTGGGGCCGTCCACCCACAGCACGCCCCACCTCGCGTGCCGGCGGGAGGCCTCCACCTGGTCCAGCAGGGTGCCGGTGGCGTTTGTGTCGAGGGTCACCGTGATGCCGGTGGCGTCCTCGAAGGCCTTGGCCACCGCTGCGCCGTAGCCCTGGGAGGCGTAGAGCACCAGTGGCGGCCGGCGGGCGGCGGCCCCGGCCGGGGCACCGGTGCCGGCGGCGGTGGCCAGCAGGCCCCCGGCCAGGACGGTCCCGGCGAGGGCGGCCCGCACGTGCCGTGCGAAACGTTGGTGGATGGTTGCTGCGTGCTGCACGGTCCCTCCCGCTGCGCGTCCTGCGGCAGTCTGCGCCCCCCGCCGGCACGGTAGGGGACCGCTCTTACATGCCGGTGACGCGAGCGTGATCCCGACCTGAACTCCTGGGCACGGGCGCGTTGCGCGCGTACGACGTGCCCGGTCAGCGGACGACGTCGACCAGGCGCGCCAGGCGGTCCAACTGGTCGAGCATCTCGCCCTCGGGGCCGGACCGGACGCGGAGCACCACCTCGTCCACCCCGAGGCCGGCGAAGTGCTCCAGCTTCCCCTCGCTGGCCACCACGCCGAACGGCACCACGGCCACGCCGCCCGGGTCCCGCCCGGCGCGCTCCAGCCGCTCGCGGAGGAGGGGCAGGGCCCGCGAGAGCCCGGACCCGCCGATGGGCAGCCAGCCGTCGCCGTACTCGGCCACCGCCGAGAGCACGGCGTCGGTGGCGCCGCCCCCCACCAGGGTGCGGACGCGGGGCCGCTGGCGCGGCTTCGGCCACGACCAGCACGGGGGCAGGTCCACGTGCTCGCCGTGGTACTCCGCCCGGTCCATGGACCACAGTGCCTGCATGCAGCGCACGTGGTCGCGGGCCACCTCCCGCCGCCGGGCGAAGTCCAGGCCGTGGTCCTCGGCCTCGGCGCGGTTCCACCCGAAGCCCACGCCCAGGACCACCCGGCCGCCCGACAGGTGATCCAGGGTGGCCACCTGCTTGGCGAGGACGATCGGGTCGTGCTGGGCCACCAGGAGCACGCCGGTCCCCAGGCGCAGCCCGGTGGTGGCCTGGGCCGCCATCCCGAGGGCCACCAGCGGGTCCAGCCCCCGGCGGTAGTCCTCGAGGTCCACCCCCTCGACCAGGGCGGGGGGCACGTCCGCACGGAGCGGCAGGTGGGTGTGCTCGGGGAGGAAGAGCGAGCAGAACCCGCGCTCCTCGGCGGCGCGGGCGAGGGCCCCCGGGGGCATGGACCGGTCGGTCAGGAAGGCGGTGACGCCGAGGCGCATGCGGTCAGCCGGCGCTGCCGGCTCCGGGGGCTCCGCCGGCTCCGGGG
>JBOGGH010000308.1:0-4114 GCA_050743905.1 Acidimicrobiales bacterium | reverse complement strand
GGAACCTGGACTCGAAGCCATCAACGGTTTGCCTGTCTGAGAAGTGCTGCAGGTCATCCTCCAGACCCGTGGGCTCGCCCCAGTTCGCGACACCGATCAGCAGCGTCCCGCCAGCCGCCCTTCGCCGGCTCCGACCGCCAGGGCCGGGGCCGCCTGGTGGGGGCGCTGCGCTCCGGTCCGGTCCCGGTGGGGGCGGTGGCCTCGGCCGCCGGGTGGCCGGAGGAGCCGGCACGGGCCCGCCGCGTCGCCGAGGGGCTGGTGGCCGAGGGCTTCGCCACGTGGTCCGGCGGCTCCCTGGTGCTCGGCTGACGTCCGCACCATGTCCCCGGGGCGGCTGTCCGGGCGGGCACCCGGCGTGCCGGGCCGGCCGATGGCGCCCCGTGGATCAGGTGCCGAGGAAGCCCAGGACGTGGGCGTTGACCACGTCCGGCTGCTCCACCTGGAGGAAGTGCCCGGCCCCGCCCACGGTGGCCAGGGCCGACCCCTCGGCCATGAACGCCAGGGGGTCCCCGATGGCGTCCAGGGCGAAGCAGCCGTCGTCCTCGCCGTGCAGGTAGAGCGTGGGGCGCGGGGTGGGCGCCAGGGCGGCGTCCTCCAGCGCGGCGAGCGAGGGGTCGCGCCGGCTCTCGTCGTACATCGCCCGGTAGTAGCCGATGGCCGCCACGATCCGCTCCGGGGTGCCGATCGACGCCTTGACGCGGGCCACGTCCCAGGCGGCGTCGTAGCCGGGGGACCAGTCGGCCCACAGCCGGTCGACGAAGGCGAAGTCGTCCATGGGCAGGGCGACCTCGGCCAGCGGCGACTGGAAGAAGAAGGTGTACCAGCTCCGGCGGAGCTGGCTGTACGTGAAGAAGGTGCCGGCCACGGCCGGGACCGGCGGCACCGCCATGGCCACCGCCCTCCGCCACCGCCCGGGCTCGTGGCCGACCGCGCCGTACGTGGCGAGGGCGCCCCAGTCGTGCCCCACGATCACCGCGTCCTCCCGGCCGCCCAGCACCTCGTGGAGCCCGATGGCGTCGGCGGCCAGCGCGCCGGCCTGGTAGACGCCGCCGGGGGCCAGCCCGGTGGGGGCGTACCCGCGGATGAAGGGCGCCACCGCGTGGTAGCCGGCGTCCGCCAGCGCGGGGAGCAGGTGGCGCCACGTGTGCGCGGTGTCGGGGAAGCCGTGGAGGCAGAGGGCCAGCGGGCCGCTGCGGGGACCGGCCTCCAGGTAGCAGTAGTGCACGCCGTTGACCTCTGCCGTCCGCTCGTCCACGGCGGCCCACCGTAGCTGTGCCGGCCGGGGCTACGGTGAGGGGAGTGCAGGTCAGCTTCTACGGGGTCCGGGGGTCGTGCCCGTGCGCGGGCGACCGCTACCGGCGGGTGGGGGGGAACACGTCCTGCGCGCTGGTGACGATCGACGGCGATCCTCCCCTCATCCTCGACCTCGGGACCGGGGTGCGCGCCCTCGGCGACGCCATGGGGCCGAAGCTCCGTGCCGAGGGCCGGCCGCTGGAGGCCAGCGCCCTCCTGACCCACCTCCACTTCGACCACATCCTCGGCCTCCCGTTCTTCGGCCCCCTCCACGACCCCGGGGCCGTGCTCACCGTGCACGGGCCGCGCCAGGAGGAGGGTCGCCTCCGGGAGACGCTGCCCGAGGCCGTGCAGCCGCCGTTCTTCCCGGTCCACATGGCGGACTTCCGCGGCGAGGTCCGGTTCGTGGACACCGGGGACGAGGACTTCGCCATCGGCAGCGCCAAGGTCCGGGCCCGGTCCGTGCCGCACCGCGGGAACACGCTGGGCTACCGGGTGGAGGCCGACGGGCGGTCGCTGGCCTACGTGCCCGACCACCAGGCGCCGCTCGACCGGCGGACCGTGTCCGACGGGGTGCTCGAGCTGTGCCAGGGCGCCGACCTGGTGGTCCACGACGCGCAGTACAGCGACGAGGAGTTCGCCGACAAGTCGACCTGGGGCCACTCCACCGTGGCCTACGCCGTGCGGGTGGCGGCGGAGTCCGGGGCCAGGCGCCTTCTCCTCTTCCACCACGACCCGTCCCACTCGGACCGGGCCGTGGACCACCTGCTGGGGATCGCCCGGCACCTGCCGGACGCCAAGCGCCTGAAGGACGTGTCCGTGGCGAGCGAGGGCATGACCGTCGACCTCGGGCATGGCTGAGGCCGCGGCCCGCGACGACCTGACCGCCACCGGCGCCGCCGGCGTGGACGAGGGACGTTTCCGGGAGGTCCTGGGGCACTTCGCCACCGGGGTCACCATCGTCACGGCCATGGAGGACGGGGCGCCGGTGGGCTTCACCTGCCAGGCGTTCACCTCGCTCTCGCTCACGCCCCCGATGGTGGCGCTCGCCCCGGCGAAGTCGTCCACGAGCTGGCCGCGCATCGCCAAGGCCGGCGCCTTCTGCGTCAACATCCTCGCCGACACCCAGGAGGCGCTCTGCCGGGACTTCGCCGTCTCCGGCGGCGACAAGTTCGCCGGGGTGGCCTGGCACGTGGGCGTGGCGGGCACGCCGGTGCTCGAGGGCTCGCTGGCGTGGGTGGAGTGCGAGCTGGACGCCATCCACGACGCCGGCGACCACGAGCTCGTGGTGGGCAGGGTGCTCGACCTCGGGGTGGGGCGCGGCTCGCCCCTCGTCTTCTACCGGGCGGGGTTCGGCGGCTTCGCCGTGTGAGGGCCGCCTCCGTCGCGGCTACCCTCTCGCCCCGTGCCCAGGATCCTCCCGTCAGCCACCATCCACGACGTGGTGGTGGTGGAGCCCGACGTCCACGGCGACGAGCGGGGGCGGTTCGTGGAGACGTACCGGCGCCAGTGGCTGCCCCTCGGGCGGGAGATGGTGCAGTCGAACCGCTCGGAGAAGGAGGCCGGCGCGGTGGTGGGCCTCCACTACCACCTGCACCAGGCCGACTACTGGTACCTCCTGCGGGGCCGGGCCCGGGTGGTCCTCCACGACCTGCGGGAGGGCTCGCCCACGGACGGCGCCACCGAGACGGTGGACCTCGACGGCGCCGAGGACCGCGGGCTGTTCATCCCGCCCGGTGTGGCCCACGGCTTCGCCGCCCTCACCGACCTGCTCCTCTGGTACCAGGTCGACGGCTACTACAACCCGGCCGACGAGCTGGGGCTGGCGTGGGACGACCCGGCGGTGGGGGCGGACTGGGGCGTGGCCGACCCGGTGCTCTCCGGCCGGGACCGCGCCAACCCGCGCCGGGCCGAGATTCCGCCCGGCCTGCGCCCCCGGGCCGGCCTGCGGACCTGACCCCGGGGCCCTGCCGGTCCGGCGGGGCGCACGGGACACACGGGGCGCCCGGGGCGCCCGTACGTCAGCGGCCGATGCTGGCCAGCAGCGCCGCGGTGCCGGCCCGCATGATCTGCCGGGCCGACTTCACGCTGTGCCCGGAGGTGCGGAGGTGCTCCCAGGCCTCGGCGCTGGTGAGGGTGTCCATGGCCGCCAGCAGGGCCGCCCGGGCCGGTCCCTCGAGCTTCGACAGCTCGGAGGCGAAGATCCGGGCGATCCGGTCGCGCCCCCACCGCTGCATCTCCAGGCGGTTCTGCCTGATGGCGGCCGAATTCGGCTCGATGAGGCGGGACGCCCGGCTGAAGGGCGTGAGCATCTCCAGGGTGGCCGCCCGGGTGGCGGCGAACTCGTCGATCCGCCGCTTCAGGGGCCACCCGGGGTCGATCTCCTTGGTGACGGACTGGACCCAGTCGAAGGTCCGGGCCGAGGCGTCGGCGTAGAGTCCCTCCACGTCCGTGAAGTGCTGGTAGACCGAGCGCACCGAGACCCCGGCGCGGTCGGCGATGCGCTGGGCCGTGGGCGCGATGTCCCCGCCCGCGATCAGGTCCATGAGCGCCGTCACGATCGCGTCGCGGGTACGGATCCCCCGTGCCCGCCGTCCGTCGACTTTCTCGCCTTCGGTCATCCCCACTCCCTCCGCCGGCTGTGACGATACCGTTGGCGGGCCGTCTCTGCTGGGAATGCTCACGAAACGGAGCGGGATCGTGCGGTTCGGGATCTTCTACGAGCACCAGCTCCCACGCCCCTGGGAGCCGGGCGACGAACGCCAGTTGCTGCACGACGCCCTCGAGCAGGTGGAGCTGGCCGACCGGCTCGGCCTCGACT
>JBOGGH010000307.1:0-4152 GCA_050743905.1 Acidimicrobiales bacterium | reverse complement strand
CGGCCGGGGAGGCCGGCGAGCAGGTGCGCGAGGTGCTCCGGGCGGCGGCGTGCGTCCACGACGCGGCGGTCCTGGCGCTGTCGGCCGGCTCGGGACGGGAGCGGGCCGGGCTGCTGGAGGACGCCGAGCGCGAGCTGGGGGCCATCTCGGCCGGCGCACGGCGTGCCGCCGAGGCGTCGGGGATCCCCGGCGGGGGCCGCGCCGCCACCGGGAGCTGAACGGGCCCGCCCGGTTACCCGCCCCACGGCGAGCCGGGGAGCCGGGGAGCCGGGCACCGTGCCGGGCTAACGTTCGGGCGTGGGTGACCGTGGCCGGGGGGCCGTTGCCATCGCCTGGGAGCCCGTGGTCGAGGTGATCGGCGTGGTCGCCGCGGTGGAGGATCCGGAGGCCTTCGGTCCGGTCGCCATGGAGGCGCTCGCCGGCGTGGTCCGCGCCGACTCGATCTCCTACAACGAGGTGGACACCGTCGCCGGGCGCGCCTTCTTCTGCGCGCACCCTCCCAACTGGACAACGGAGGGCGCCGACGTGGACGGGTTCCCTCGGCTGGTGCGGCAGAACCCGATCCTCCAGTACGAGGAGGCGACCGGTGACGGGAGCGCACGCCGGCTCTCGGACTTCCTCACCCGGGAGCAGCTCCACGAGCTGGACCTCTACCGCCGCATCTACGGCCCGCTGGGCGTGGAGTACCAGGCGGCGTTCGCCCTGGCCACCAAGGAGCCGCTCGTGATCGCCTTCGCGCTGAACCGGCACGACCACGACTTCGACGAGCACGACCTCGCCGTGCTGGACGTCCTGCGCCCGCACCTCATCCAGGCCTACCGCAACGTGCAGGCGCTCGCCGCGCTGCGGGGCATCGAGGGAGCGCTGGCCGAGGCCGGCCGGGGCGTGGTCACGCTGGGCAGGAGCGGCGTCGGGGACCCGGCGCCGACCTGGGCCCGGCGCGCCCTGGCCGAGCACTTCGGCACCGGGTCGTCGGGGGCCCTGCCGGGCCCGGTCGAGCAGTGGCTGGCGCGGGAGCGCCGGCTGTCGTTCGACGACGGCCAGCCCCGCATCCACCAGCCGCTGGTGGACGCCGCCGGCGACCGGCAGCTCGTGGTGCGGTTCGTCCCCGGCGCGGGCGACCGTGCCGACGTGCTCGTGGTCGACGAGCGCGAGCCGGGCCGGGAGGTGGGCGAGCTCCGGCGCCTGGGGCTCACCCCGCGTGAGGCGGAGATCCTCCTCGAGGTGACGAAGGGGGAGCCCACGGCCGTCGTCGCCGGGGCGCTCGGCGTGTCACCGGGCACCCTCAGCAAGCACCTCCAGCACGTCTACCGCAAGCTCGGGGTCACCAGCCGGACGGCGGCGATCGCTGCCGCGTCCGACGCCATCTTCAGCGCCCGCTGATCGCCGCCGGTCGGCCCGGACGGCACGTCGTCGCCGGGTGGCGGGAGGTGGCGGGATCGCGTGGAGGCGGCGGCCGGCGTCAGGGCACGGTCACGGTGCCGGTGCCGGTGATGACGGTGAATGTGGCGAGCGGCGCCGTTGTTGTCTTGACTGTGCACGCGCCGCTCGCCGTGCGCGGGGCGATGCCGGCCACGAAGGCGGTCATGGTGAAGGAGCCGGAGATGCCCGAGTACGAGCCGGTCCCGCTCACGACGGCGACGGGCCCGGTCGGCGACACGGCGATCGAGCAGGTTGTCTGGTCCAGCGCTGTCGGCGATGTGAACGAGCTCTCCAACGCCTTCTGGAATGTGGCGATGTCCACCAGGATGGTGCCCTTCTTCAACCGCAGGAGCCGGTATGTCCCCTTGCGTGTGGCCTTCCCGGCGGCGTTGGCGCTGATGACCGTCCCGTAGTCGCCGACGGCGCCGGTCAGCAGGATCTTGCCCGGGTGCTTGACCGATGTGGTCTCGGTTGGCTTGACGAAGACCTTGGTGGGGCCGCTGGCCGACGAGGCCGACGCGGTCGAGGCCAAGCCCCCGACGACGCCGCCGCACAGCAACGCAGCTCCAACGACCGCACGGATGCCACTTCTCACTGTTCCTCCTCCTCGCCGTAGCCTGACGGACCACCTGCAACTGCGGTAGGGCCTCCGTTGCGATTATGTGACGATCGTGCAGGGTCGTGTAAATACCCAGTTTTGGGTAGGTGGCGGGAGGGCCGCAGGACTGCTCAGTGGGCGAAGGAGAGGTACCGGTGCACCGAGCCCACGCAGGCCGAGCCCTCGCCCACGGCCGCCGCCACCCGCTTGGTGGAACCCGACCGCACGTCCCCCACGGCGAAGAGCCCGGGGTGGTTGGTCTCGTAGGGGAGGGGGGCGCGCCCCTGGACCTGCCAACGGTCGTCGAGGTGGTCGGCGCCCAGGTGCACGTCGGTGAGGACGAAGCCGTGGTCGTCGACGGCCGCGCACCCCGTCAGCCACCCGGACGCCGGCTCGGCCCCGATGAAGGAGAACAGGCCCGAGCAGGCCTGCCGCCTCTCGCCGGCCGGGCCCTCGATGCTCACGGAGCCGAGCCACCGCTCCCCGTCGAGCGCCGTCACCTGCGAACCCGTGTGCACGGTCACCTCGGGGTGCGCCTCGATCCGCTCCACTAGGTAGCGCGACATCGAGGCCCCGAGGTCCGGGCCGCGGACCACGACGTCGACCGTGCAGCCGGATCCGGCCAGGAACATGGCCGCCTGGCCGGCGGAGTTCCCACCGCCCACCACCATCACCGGAGAGGCGGCGCACTGGCGTGCCTCCATCTCGGTGGCGGCGTAGAAGACGCCGCTGCCCTCGAACTCCTCCAGCCGGTCCACTCCCAGGCGCCGGTAGCGAGCCCCGCTGGCCACGATCACCGCCCTCCCGGCGACGTCGGTGCCGTCCGAGAGCCGCAGGACCAGGTGGCCGGCGTCCTCGCGCAGCGACACGGCCTCGCAGGGCGCGGTCAGGTGGGCCCCGAACTTCTCCGCCTGGGCGAAGGCGCGCTGGGCCAGCTCGGATCCCGAGATCCCGGTGGGGAAGCCGAGGTAGTTCTCGATGCGCGAGCTCGTGCCGGCCTGTCCCCCCAGGCCCATGCGTTCCACGCCGAGGGTGCGCAGCCCCTCGGAGGCGCCGTACACGGCGGCGGCCAGGCCGGCCGGCCCCCCGCCCACGATCACCAGGTCGAAGCACCGGCCGGGGAGGCTCTGGACGGTCAGCCCCAGGTACTCGGCCAGGCTCCCGGGCGTGGGGCTCCGGAGCACCCGCCCGGAGGTGATCACCACCGGGAGCTCCCCCGGGTCGACCTCGAAGGCGCGCAGGACGGCCTCCACCTCGCCGTCGCGGTCGGGGTCGAGCCACTCGTGGGGGATGCGGGCCCGTGCGAGGAACTCCCTCACCTGGAGGGATCCCGGGGAGAACCGGGAGCCGATGACGCGGGTGGTGGCGGCGGCGCCGGTGAGCAGGATGCCGCGGCGGGCGATCAGTGCCGCCAGGATCGTGTCCCCGAGGCCCGGCCTGGTGGCGATGATCTGGCGGAGCTGCTCCCGCGGGACCACCAGGACCTCGCCCGCCGCCAGCACCCGGGCGGAGACGAACACGCGCATCCCGGTGAGCAGGTTCAGTTCGCCCAGGAAGCGCCCCGGGCCGTGGGAGGTCAGCAGCCGCTCGTCGTCGCCGGCCCCGGTGACGACGGCCACCTCGCCGGTGAGCACCACGAAGAAGTCGTAGGTGACGTCGCCCTCGCGGAACAGGTACTCGCCCGGAGCCACGGCGCGCCGAGTCCCGAGCTCCTCCACGGCTGCCAGGTCCCGGTCGTCGAGGGTGGGGAACGCCTCCCGGTCCGCGCCGTCGGGGATCCCGGGCGCCGTCACGGGACGGCGTCCCCCTGGTCCGGGCACCCCGTCACGGGCACGGCCTCCCTCCTCCCCAGGCGACGCAGTGCGGGCAGGTTACCCTGCCTTGCCCGTACGCCGGCCACTGGCCACCATGGACGGTGGCCCGCCGCCGGGAGGCGGGCGGAAGGGTGCGACCATGCGAGGGCGGCCGGCGGGGGGGCTCGGGGATGCGGGACGGGCGGCGGCTCGCGCCGCCAACGCCCTCGTCGCCGTGCTCGCCCTGGGCGCGGCCACTGCCGCCGCGTCCCCGGCTGCGGGCGCCGACCCCGGCCTCTCCCCGCAGACCTCGGGGAGCCACCGGCTGGCCGCCGCCCC
>JBOGGH010000306.1:0-4152 GCA_050743905.1 Acidimicrobiales bacterium | reverse complement strand
GCCCCGGCCCGCTCGGCGTCACGGTCGAACACCACCACGCCCATGCCGAGCGCCGCCAGGCGCCGGGCCGTGGCCGAGCCCAGCCCGCCGGCCCCGCCAGTCACGATCGCCGAGCGCCCCTTGGTCTCCATCACGTCCTCCTGCTCCTCTCGTCCGTCTCGTCCCGCCGGCCCGGCGGCCGGCGTCCACCTCGGTCACCGGCAGCCGTTCCCGGACCGGGCCGTCGCCGGCCCGTTGCCTGGTGGGGGCCGGACCCCGGCCCGACTGCCACCGTGGCCGGTGCTGCCACCACTGACGATGCCGGCACCGGGGAGCCCGTGGCCGCGGGGATGCCGCCGGCAGAACCTACAGGGGGCCCCGATCGACGCCGCGGCACGACGCCCACCGTGGCGCTCCCCCACCGGCCACCGCCCGGCCCGCACGCGCTGAGAACGTCCGTCGCGTGCATGTCGAACGGGAGTATATCCCTGGTGGCCGGGTGGCGAGCATGACGGCGCAACGGTATTCTCTGCGCCGCCGGCCCGGATGCGGCCGCGGCGGCCTCCCCGCCCGCCGCACCGGGACCACGCGACCACCACGAGAGGCCGGCGGCGCGCCGGCGGGAAGGGGCGAGCATGGCCGACACCCCGGAGGTGCACCCCGAGCACCGGATGCTCATCGACGGCGAGCTGGTGGAGGCCCGCTCGGGCCGCACGTTCGACAACGCCAACCCGGCCACCGAGGAGACCCTGGGGCAGGTGTCGGACGCCTCGGCCGAGGACATGCAGCGGGCCATCGCCGCCGCCCGGCGGGCGTTCGACGAGACGCCGTGGTCCACGGACCGGGATCTCCGCCGCCGCTGCCTCGAGCAGCTCCAGTCGGCGCTCGAAGCCGAGCGGGAGGAGCTACGCGAGCAGCTCATCCTGGAGACGGGGTGCCCGCGCATGCTGACCCGGGGCCCGCAGCTCGACGTGCCGCTCGAGGGGGGCATCCGGTACCCGGTGAAGCTGATCGACGAGCTCGCCTGGGAGGTGGACCTGCCGGACGTCCCGGACATGCAGGGCACCCTCACCTCCCGCCGGGTCCGCAAGGAGCCGGTGGGCGTGGTGGGGGCGATCGTCCCGTGGAACTTCCCCTTCGAGGTCACGATCAACAAGGTGGCCCAGGCCCTGGCCACCGGCAACACCGTGGTGCTGAAGCCGGCGCCGGACACCCCGTGGAACGCCACCCTGCTGGGTCGCCTGGTGGCCGAGCGGACCGACGTCCCGGCCGGCGTGCTCAACGTGGTGACGTCCAGCGACCACATGGTGGGCGAGGAGCTCACCGTCTCCCCCCAGGTGGACCTGGTCTCTTTCACCGGCTCCACGGCGGTGGGCCGGCGGATCATGGAGAAGGGCGCGGCCACCCTGAAGCGGCTCTTCCTGGAGCTGGGCGGCAAGTCCGCCACCATCGTCCTGGACGACGCCGACCTCCCGGTGGCCACCATGATGGGGATCGCCGTGTGCACCCACGCCGGCCAGGGCTGCGCCATCCCCACCCGGATGCTCCTGCCGCGGTCCCGCTACCAGGAGGGCGTCGATCTGCTGACCACCGTCCTCCAGTCCGTCCCCTACGGCGACCCGCAGCGCCCCGACGTGCTCATGGGGCCCCTCATCTCGGCCAGGCAGCGCGACCGGGTGCTCGGCTACATCGAGAAGGGCAGGCAGGAGGGCGCCACCCTGGCGGTCGGGGGCGGCCGGCCGGCCCACCTGGACCGGGGCTACTTCGTGGAGCCCACGCTCTTCACGGACGTGGACAACGCCATGACCATCGCCCGGGAGGAGATCTTCGGCCCGGTGCTCGCCGTCATCCCCTACGAGGACGACGACGACGCCGTCCGCATCGCCAACGACAGCAACTACGGGCTGGCCGGCGCCGTGTACTCGGGCTCGTTCGACCGGGCCATGGCCGTGGCCAAGCGGGTCCGGGCCGGCTCGGTGGGCATCAACGGCGGCATGACCTACGCCGCCGACCTGCCGTTCGGGGGCTACAAGGACAGCGGGGTCGGCCGCCAGAACGGCGTCCAGGGCTTCGACCAGTACCTGGAAGTGAAAGCGCTCGCCTGGCCGGCCTAGGGTCAGGGTCCATGCTGCTCGAGGTCGGCACAGACCAACGGTTCTTCCTGGACACGACCGTCCGCTTCCTGGACGAGCGGGTCCCGGCGGACGCCCTGCGGGCCCTGCGCCACGACCCCCTCGGCTACGACCCGGCGTTCTGGCGGGAGGCGGCCCAGCTCGGCTGGACCTCGCTCCTGGTGGACGAGGCGCGCGGCGGGGGGCGCCTGAGCGACCACGGCCTGGTGGACCTCTCGCTGGTGGCCTACGAGCTCGGGCGGCACGCCGCGCCGGGCCCGCTGCTGGCCACCAACGTGGTGGCCGCCGCGCTCGACGAGCACCCCGGCGAGCTCGGGGCGGCGGTGCTGGCCGAGCTGCTGGAGGGGACGGCCACGGCCACCTGGCTGCCGGGCACCACCTCGGCGCTCGGTGCCGCCGCCACCACCGTGGCGGTCGAGGAGCTCGGCGACGAGCTGGTGTTGCGGGGCGGCGCCCGCGCCGTGGACTCGGTCAACGGCGCCTCGTACCTCCTGGTGACCGGGCGCGGCGAGGCCGGGCTGACCCAGGTGCTCCTGGACGCCGGCGCCGGCGGCGTCTCGATCGCCCCCATGCGGTCGGTGGACCTCACCCGGCGGCTGGGCGCCGTCACGCTGGACGGCGTCCGCGTGCCCCGGGCCGCCGTGGTGGGCGAGGTGGGCGGCGCGGCGGCCCAGGCGGCCCGGCAGCGGCAGATCGCCCTGGCCGTCGGCACGGCGGAGATGGTGGGGGCCATGCAGGCCGGGTTCGACATGACGGTGGCGTGGGCGTTCGACCGGTACGCCTTCGGCCGCCCCCTCGCCTCCTACCAGGAGATCAAGCACCGCTTCGCCGACATGACCACGTGGCTCGAGGCCAGCCACGCCGTGAGCGACGCCGCCACTCAGGCGGCGGCGAAGGAGGCGCCCGAGGCGGAGGCACTGCTGAGCGCGGCCAAGGCCTACGTCGGCCAGTTCGGCTCCGAGCTCCTGCAGGACTGCGTCCAGATCCACGGCGGGATCGGCGTCACCTTCGAGCACGACCTCCACCTGTTCCTGCGGCGGCACACCCTCGGCCGGGCGCTCCTCGGCACCCCGGCCGAGCACCGCCAGCTCCTGGCCGACCTCGAGACGGAGGCGGGGCGGTGAGCGCGGACGAGCCGGAGGACCTCGAGGCGTTCCGGCAGCGGGCCCGGCGGTTCGTCCGGGACAACCTCCGGCCGGTCGACCCGAGCGAGGCGGTCCGCTCGCTGCGCACCGTCCGCCCGGACCACGAGGAGCTGGCCGCCGTGGCGCGGGACCGGGAGGTCCAGCGGATGCTCTTCGACGCCGGGCTCGCCGGCGTCTGCGTCCCCACCGACTACGGCGGCCAGGGGCTGACCTTCGCCCACCAGCGCGCCCTCAACCGCGAGCTGGCCGGCTACGAGTACCCGTCCCACTTCCAGGCCCCCACGTTCGCGCCGTGCGCGGCGGTGCTGCTCGAGTTCGGGACCGAGGAGCAGAAGCAGCGGCACATCCCGGCCATCCTCAGGGGCGAGGAGATCTGGATGCAGATGCTCTCGGAGCCCTCCGGCGGGTCGGACGTGGCCGGGGCGCTCACGAGCGCCGTGCGAGACGGCGACGCCTGGATCCTCAACGGGTCCAAGATCTGGACCACCGGCGCCTGGTGGTCCGACTGGGCGCTCTGCCTGGCCCGGACCAACTGGGACGTGCCCAAGCACCGCGGGCTCACGGTGTTCGTCCTGCCCATCGACCGCGAGGGCGTGGAGGTCCACCGGATCGAGATGCTCAACGGCTCGCGGGAGTTCTGCCAGGAGTACCTCACCGACGTGGTCGTGCCGGACACCGACCGCGTGGGCGAGGTGGACGACGGCTGGACGGTGGGGATCCGGTGGATGTTCCACGAGCGCATGCTCATGAACTCGCCGCTGGTGACCATGCCGCCGGGGTCGGGCGCGGCCGCCGGCAGCACGCCCACCGGCGCGGTGGCCCGGGCCGCCGGGAACGCCGGGGACCCGTGGGTCCGCGACCGCATCGGCGAGGCCCGCATGCTCGAGCTCGTGGGC
>JBOGGH010000305.1:0-4153 GCA_050743905.1 Acidimicrobiales bacterium | reverse complement strand
GCCCTCCCGCGGGCGTGGCGTGGCGCCGACCGCTGCCGCTGCCGGGGCCACAGCTTCCGCACCCGTCCCCGGAGCGTTCGCCGCCACCCCTCGGGCAGGAACGCCAGCAGCAGGCAGAGGAGCACGGCCGCACCCGAGAGGCCCAGTGCCGCCCAGACCTTGCGCTGCGGCGTCCATGTGACGGTGACGGTGAACCCGTGGGTCCCCCCGGCCCCGGTGGCACCGAGCGCCGAGAGCTGCGCGCCCGTCACCGGCCACCCGTTGCCAAAGGCGTCCACGAGCTGCGAGGTCCCGAGGTCCACGTCGTGGGAGCCGGCGGGGGCGCCGGCCGCCGGGTGGGCGACGGCCTGCCAGCCGGCGCTCACGCTCTGCCCGAGCACCAGCTCGAACGGCGACGTGGCTCCGGCCACCGTGACCTGCTCCGTGGACGGCCCCCCCGACCGCGACCTCACCGTGGGCGCGGGGCCGGGCTGCGGGGCAGGCGGACCGCCGGCCGCCGTCGACGGCTCGGGCCCGCCCCCGGCGGCCGAGTCCAGGACCAGCCGGTCCACGTTCCAGCCCGTGCAGTCCGCCGAGGCCTGGCAGCGGACTGTGCTCGGGTGCGCCGGTGTGTCGGCCAGGGTGGTCCGGAGCACGTGGGTGCCGGCCGGGAGGGTGATCCCGCCGGCGTCGGCGCCGCACGGCTCCACCTGTAGGTCCTGGTTGTGGAGGGCGGCTGTCGTCGAGCCCACGACCTGCACTGTGACCGGGTTGCCGTCGATGGAGACCAGGTTGGACTGGCAGGTGCCGGGCACGGCGGCCGGGAACGCCGGGACCGAGAGGCCCGGGATGCCCAGTGTGGCGATCCCGAGGGGCAGGGCCGTGGGCTTGGTGACGGTGTAGTTGGTGGTGTACTCGAGCCGGGCGCCGGTGACGGTCACCCGGATCCGCCGCCCGGTCAGCGACGGGAACCGGACCGCCTCGAGGGTGGTGGCGCCGGCCACCGGGCTGTCGGCGATCGGCGGCAGCGACACCCGCCGGGTGGACGTCCGACCTGTGGGCCCGGTGGCCGACACCTCCAGCGAGGTCGGCACCGAGTGGCGGTGGTCGGCCACCACCCGCAGTGTCATCTGCGAGAAGGTCAGTGTGGCCGGCAGGTTGTACTGGAGCCAGTCGCCGACCTGGTGCTTGGCGCCGAACCCCGGCTGCCACGCCGTGGACGGGTCGCCATCGACCGCCGCCCCGGCCCCGGCCCGGAGGTCGCCGTTGAGCCGCCCGTTCGAGTACGCCACCACCCCGCTCCCTGTGGCCCCGGGCAGGCCCACCAGCCGGTCGATCTGGTCGTCCGGGATGAGGGCCGAGATGCTGGCGGCCCCGGAGAGCGTGAAGGTGCGCGCCGCGGGGAGGGTGAACTGGCGGCTGATGGTGGTCTCCGGGTCGGCGCGCGGCGGGAAGGGCGAGACCCGCTGCCTGGCCATGGAGAGGGTGAGGCGGTCCTGGAGCGACGCCGGCCCGGCGGCCCGCAGGAGGTCGCCGGGCATCTTCACCACCTCGACCACGTGGTGGCCGGGCACGGCGACCTCGGCGAACCCCACCGCGGCGGCGTTGGCCGGCGCCGCCCGGTCGTCACTGGTGGCGTCGACGGTGATCCGCAGCGTGCGGAACCTCCGCTTGGGGAAGGTGATCGCCTGCCCGGTGGGGTGGCGCGAGGCGGCGGTGAGGCGCTCGGTGATCGGGTGGCCGCCGTCGAAGGTGAGCGTCACCTTGGTGATCCAGCGGGAGAGGTCGCCGGTCTGCGGCTGGGTCAGCGTGACCTTGCCGGCGGTGGTCGCCCGCGGGTACCGCACCTGCCACCACTGCCCGGCCGGGTCGGGCACGAATGCCCCGGTCTCCCAGTTGGTGTCCACGTTCCCGTCGACGGCGGCGTAGGGACGGTCCTCCGGCGTGTAGGAGATGGAGTTGCCGTAGGAGGAGGCGGTGACGTCCACCGCGCCCTGGTAGGCGGCGACCGAGTGGGTGTCGACCGGGGCGCCGGGGAAGAGGTCGATCGGGCTGTCGCTCGGTGTGTGCTTCGCCGGTGTCTCGGCCGGGGTCTCGGTCGCGCCGTAGCTGGCGCTCAGTGTGTCCCACCGGAACCCCTGCTTGCGGTTGGTGTCCGTCACCACCAGGTCGGCGCCGCCCTGCATCAGGGCCGAGAGCTGCGCCGCGTGGTGCCGGAGGGTGCCCGAGTAGTAGACGGCGCTCGGCGTGCCGAGCATCCCGGCGTCGGCCAGGTCCTGGAGGCCTGTGGCTGTGCCGGCCACCACCAGGGCGCCGGCGTTGGACTCGCCGCGGGTGATCGGCCGCGGATCTGTGACGGTGTAGGTCACCAGCGGTGACGGCCACGGCGGGTTGGGTGTGGTGGCCAGGTCCTGCTCGTCCAGGGTGGAGACTGTGGCCACGTTGGGCACGGGCTTGCCGAAGGACACCGGGTCGGAGAGGCCGGCCGGCGTGGGCCGGAGCTCCTGGGCGAGGATCTGGGGCTGGGGCACCCCGTAGTGCTCGTAGGCCTGGTCGTACTCGACCAGCAGGTCGCCGGCGCTCATGAGGCGCGCCATCGGGGCGAGCCCTGTCCAGTCCTCGGTGCCTGTCTGGATCCCGGCGTCCATCGCGTAGAGGGTGTTCGCCGTGGCCTCCGAGCCCATGACCTGCTGCTCCCGGGTGACGAAGGGCCGGGTGAGGAGGGCCGGCTGCGGCGTGTCCACCGTGTTGCCCCAGCGGTAGGCGGCGAAGTCGTTGCCCGGGATGGCCAGCACCCGGGTGCCCGGGTGGGTGGCGTTCAGGTGGCGGATGGCCGCCAACTGGTAGCCGGGGAGCGTGGCCGGCTGGTGGAAGGTGCTCGCCACCTCGGCCTGGCCGTTGAAGACGGCCGGATTGTTGGCCACCACCAGCGCCGCCACGGCCAGCGAGGTGACGAGCCCCACCCACGGCACCCGCCGCCAGACGGCGGACGCCCCGCTGCCCAGCAGCATGGCGAGGCCGAGGACCACGAGCGGCGTGGCTCGGTCGGTCGACCTCAAGGCCAGGCCCGCCGTGGTGCCGGTCATGAACGTCTTCAGCACCCCACCGACCGGCGTGGGCGTGGTGTACGGGTAGGCGCCCACCGAGAGCACCGTCCCCACCACCACCAGCAGCACGAAGTAGGCCCGGTGGCGCCAGCGCACCAGTACCGCCGAGCAGAAGGCCACCACCGGCACCAGGTACGAGGCGGCCAGCAGCCACAGCCACTGGGTGTAGGCCACGGCGGAGCGGGTCCACGGCCCCATCCGGTCGCCGCCGTAGAAGTACCAGTAGCCGAGGCCCCGGATCACCTCCGACGGGCTGGAGGTGGCACTGGTGGACGGGACCGTCTCGGTGTAGCGGAGCACGTCCACGCCGTAGGCGGCCTCGACGGCCAGCCCGGCGACCCACCACAGGCAGCAGGCCAGGGTGAGCACGGCGATGCGGGCGGCGGCGGCCAGCGCCCGGCCCCACGTGGCCTCCCGCTCGACGACCACCGCGTACACCAGCCACAGGACCGGCGCCACGCCCACGTAGAGGATGGCGGTGGCGTTGATGCCGCTCACCACGGCCACCACCAGCGCGAACGCCGCCGGCCAGCGCCAGCCGCCCCGCCGCAGCGCCAGGACGGTGAAGGCGATCATCCACGGCAGCCCGGCCCAGGGGAGGAGGATCACCGAGATGCGCCCGGCGTACTGGAGGAAGTACGGCGAGAGCATGAAGGCCAGCGCCGCCACCAGCCGGCCCGGCCCCCGCGTCCCGAGCACCCGGCAGAGGAAGAGCACCCCGGCGCCGGCGGCGAAGAGCATGCCGCCGAGCCACAGGCGCTGGGCCACCCAGATCGGCACGTGGGCCAGCGACATCCCGGCGAAGAACGGCCCCATCGGCAGCAGGTAGCCGATGTACTCGTGGGTCACGGTTCCCAGGGCCACCGTGGGGTTCCACATCCAGGCGACCTGGCCGAGGAACCGCGTGGGGTCCAGGTAGAGGTAGGTCTTGGTGTCCGGGGTCACCACGCCCCGCTCGACGGCGAGCAGCGGGCCCAGGGCCACCGTCGCCAGCACCAGGTGCTCCCCGAGGCCGAGCAGCCCGCGCGGCCCGCCCGACCGCCGGCCGAGGGCCCCCTCCCGTGCGG
>JBOGGH010000304.1:0-4160 GCA_050743905.1 Acidimicrobiales bacterium | reverse complement strand
GTCCGGTGCCGCTGAGGTGTCGCGGTTCGACCCCCACCCGGAGCGCCGGCCGGCCGTGGTCACCGGGGCGTCCTCCGGCATAGGGGCCGCCACGGCGCAGGCCCTGGCGGCGGCCGGCCACCCGGTGGTGCTGGGGGCGCGGCGGGTGGAGGCCTGCGACGCGCTGGCCAAGGAGATCGTCGCCGCCGGCGGGGAGGCGGCGGGGCTGACGCTGGACCTGGCCGACGCCGGCTCGGTGGCGCGGTTTGTGGAGGAGGCCGGGGCGGCGTTCGGCCCGGTGGAGGTGCTCGTCTCCAACGCCGCCCAGATCCGGCCGGGCCGGGCGCTCGAGACGAGCCCCGAGGAGCTCGAGGCGCTGCTGCGCGTCAACCTCGTGGGGGCGCACCGGCTGGTGGCCGGGTTCGGGCCGGGCATGGTCGGCCGCCGCCGGGGGGACGTGGTGTTCGTGACCTCCGACGTGGTGGGGAACCCCCGGCCGTCCATGGTGGCCTACGTGGCCTCCAAGTGGGGGCTGGAGGGCTACGCCCGGGCGTTGCAGATGGAGTGGGAGGGCACCGGCGTGCGGGCCTCGGTGGTCCGGCCGGGACCCACGCAGACGGGGATGGGGACGGACTGGGAGCCGGAGGCGACCGGCGAGGTGCTGGACGAGTGGGTGCGCTGGGGGCTCGCCCGGCACTCGGTGTTCCTCCGGCCGCGGGCGGTGGCCGCCGCCGTGCTCGCCGCCGTCTCCGCCGAGCGCGGGTCGCACCTGACCGTCGTCGAGGTCCAGCCGGAGGGCCCCGTCCCGGAGGGAGCGCCGTGACCGTGGGCGTGACCCGGGACGTGGACGTCGCCGGCGGGCGCGAGCCGCGGATGGTGTCCGGGGGCGAGGGGGACGACGCCCACCTGGACGAGCTCCGCCGCGACCCGATCGCCCTGATGCGCAGGGTGCGCGACGAGTGCGGCGACGTGGGCCGGTTCCGCATCGGGCAGCGCGACGTGGTGCTGGTCACCGGCGCCGAGGCCAACGAGCTCTTCTTCCGGGCCCCCGAGGAGCTGCTCGACCAGGCCGAGGCCTACCCGTTCATGACGCCGATCTTCGGCGAGGGCGTGGTCTTTGACGCGCCGCCCGAGCGCCGGCGGGAGATGCTCCACAACCAGGCGCTGCGCGACAAGTTCATGCGAGGCCACGCCGCCACCATCGCCGCCGAGGTCGACGGGATGGTGGCCGGGTGGGGCACAGAGGGCGAGATCGACCTGCTCGAGTGGTTCGCCGAGCTGACCATCTACACGTCGTCCGCCTGCCTGATCGGCACGCGGTTCCGCCGGTCGCTCGACCGGCGGTTCGCCGACCTCTACCACGACCTGGAGCAGGGTACGGACGCCATCGCCTACGTGGACCCGTACGCGCCGATCGAGAGCTTCCGCCGCCGGGACGCGGCGCGGGCGGGGCTCGTGGCGCTGGTGCAGGGGATCATGGACGGGCGGGCGGGCGGGGATGCCGGGGCGGGCGGCGCGGGCGTTGCCGGGGAGGCCGGGGCGCCGGCCGGCGAGCGGGACCTCCTGGACGTGCTCATGTCGGTCCGCGACGAGGACGGGTCGCCGCGCTTCAGCGCGGACGAGGTGACCGGGATGTTCATCTCGATGATGTTCGCCGGCCACCACACCACCTCGGGGACCGCGGCCTGGACGCTGATCGAGCTGCTGCGCCACCCGGGCGAGATGGCGGCGGTGGCCGCCGAGCTGGACGCGCTCGGTGCCGACGGATCCGAGCTCAGCTACCAGGCGCTGCGGGAGATCCCCCGCCTGGAAGCGGCTGTGAAGGAGGCGCTGCGGCTCCACCCGCCGCTCATCCTGGTGCTGCGGGTGGCCAAGGAGGACGTGGACTGGCTGGGGTACCGCATCCGGGCCGGCCAGCTCGTGGGGGCGAGCCCGGCCGTCTCCAACCGCATCCCGGAGGACTTCCCCCACCCGGACGCGTTCGAGCCGGCGCGCTACCTGGAGCCCCGCGAGGAGGACCGGGCGAACCCGTGGACCTGGATCCCCTTCGGCGCCGGCCGGCACCGCTGCGTGGGCGCGCCGTTCGCCATGATGCAGCTCAAGGCCATCTTCTCCGTCCTCCTCGCCGGCTGGGAGCTCGAGCTGGCGCAGCCGCCGGACAGCTACCGCAACGACCACTCCAAGATGGTGGTCCAGCTCCGGCAGCCGTGCATGGTCCGCTATCGCCGCCGCACGGCCGCCGCCGGTGGAGCCGCCGCGGCCGCCGCCGCATCCGTCGTCGGGGGCACGGACGGCGGGCGGGGCCGCGCCCCGGGGGGCTTCCGCGTGGTGGTGGACCGGGATCTCTGCCAGGGGCACGCGGTCTGCGAGTCCGAGGCGCCCGGGATCTTCTCGGTGTCGAAGAAGGGGGAGCTGACGGTGGTGGAGGAGGCGCCGCCGGGGGACCGGCGCGCCGACGTGGAGCGGGCGGTCCGTGAGTGCCCCACGCACGCCCTGCGGATCGTGGAGGAGGACTGATGTGGAACGGTTTGTCAAGCGCGTCGCGACGGGTTTCCCGGACGGGTTTCGGGGCAGGTCAAGCAGAGGGGAGGGCGGTCAAGGGTCGGCCGGAGGCCGAGCGAGAACCGGAGCGAAGCGGAGGCTCGCAGCGGCCCTTGACGGCCCGGTCGGCGGTCATGAGCATCATGGATGAGGAAGCCCGCCAGGGCTTCCTGGGTGCCTCAGGCTCCTGGTCACCCGGGTGGTGCGCGCTCGAGGACTCGGCCATGCACCGGGCGGCTGGTGGGCTGGCCGCCAGACTGATGTACGCGGATCGGAACCGCAGGAGAGCGTTGCGCAGAGAGTTGCCCCATACTGATCGCGGCGATAGCAGGTGCGGTCATAGTCCTGACGGGGGTCGGTTCTGCAGCGGCGGGCGCCCGGTGCATGGCGGGGTCCTCGCTCACGCCCAGCCCGGGCCGATGAGCGAGCGGGAGAGCTTCATCTCACGCAGCGGTGGTCATCTCGGCCCAGACGAACCCGGCGAGCTCCCGGGCGATGGCGGTAACCACGGTCTTGCGGTTGGTCTTTCTCGCGTCGAGGCGGTGGAACCTGCCACACAGGCGCAGCTGGGCGGTCCAGGCTCGGGCGACCACGGCGGGGTCCAGGCCCTCCTGGCGGCGACGCAGGGTGGCGCCGGCGGCGGGTCGGGCCTTGTAGGCCCAGGCGGACTCGACCAGTTGGGTGCGCAGGTGGGTGTTGCCGGCGTGGGTGATCCCGCCCCGGTGGGTGCGCTCACCCGAGGATCGCTCGGAGGGCACGAGCCCGCAGAACCCCATGAACATCGAGGCGGTCGGGAACCGGCGCCAGTCGCACACCTCCGACGCCAAGGTCAGCGCACCGAGGGCGGTGACGCCCCGGTAGGCGCCGAGGCGGGCCACCGCGTCGGCAAAGGGCGCCCTTGCGAACCAGGTGGCCAGATCGGCGTCGATGGCGGCCAGGGCCGCCTCCCGGGCGTCGAGGGTGGCCCGGTAGTGGGAGAACGTCGAGGTCAGGGCCGCGTCGTCGAAGCGCTGGGCACAGATCCACGCCTGGTGCTTGAAGGTCCAGTTGGCGCCGTCGCGATAGACCCGCCCATGACGCAGCAGGAACTTGCCCAGGCGGTGGCGCGCCCGGGTCTGGTCGATGACCATGTCCGCCCGGGCCCGGCACAGGTCCCGCACCCCCTCTTCGGCCACGCTCGGCACCCGCACCGAGCTGAGCTGGCCGGCCCGGAACAACAGCGCCATCCGGCGGGCGTCTCTGCGGTCGGTCTTCACCCGGTCGCCCGGTGCCGTCGGGATCAGCGAGGGGGCGATCACCTCGCAGCGCATCCCCGCCCGCCCGAGCGTGCGGGACAGCTCGTAGCCGGTCGGACCGGCCTCGTAGCAGGCCCGCACCCGGGACGGATCGGCAAACCGTCCGACCAGGCGGCGCACCGACTCGTCGTCGGTGGCGATCTTGTCGACCACCGGCGTCGGAGAGTCCGGCATCAACAGGGCAGCGGAGATCGAGTTCTTGTGGACGTCCATTGCCAGGACGGTGGCATCAGGGGGAACATGGATCAACACGGTCGGCTCCTTCCGTATGTGGCTCGGTCCGCCCCAGCATGGTGGGCAACCCACGCAAGATGCGGAACGGGCCGGCCGTTCCATACTCACTGA
>JBOGGH010000303.1:0-4161 GCA_050743905.1 Acidimicrobiales bacterium | reverse complement strand
TCCCTGTGCTTGGTCCCTGGGGCCAGACGGCCAAGCCCGACCGCGTGGCCGCCGCGGCGTCCGTGTGAGGATCACCGGGATGCGAGCCACGTTCGACCCACCCACCGACCCTGCCGCTTACGGATTCTGCCACCGGCTGCGGGCCCGGTTCGCCGAGACCGACGCCATGGGCGTGGTCCACCACGGCGCGTACCTCCCCTACCTGGAGTCGGCGCGGGTCGAGTACCTGCGCTCCCTCGGCCACCCCTACGCCGCCATGCGGGACGAGGGCATCGAGCTCCCGGTGGTGGAGCTGGCGGCGCGCTACGTGCGGCCGGTGCGCTTCGACGAGCTGGTCGACGTCCACCTGGTGGTGGCCTCCTCGTCCGGCGCCACCATGCAGCTCGGCTACCTGGTGGCCGTGGACGGCGAGCCACGGGCGACCGCCGTCACGGTGCACGGCGTGGTCGCCACCGGCACGGGCCGGCCCACCCGCGCCCCCCGCTGGCTGCGGGGGCTCACCGGCAGCACCCCCCACCCGGACCGGGCACGGCGGTGACGTCCACTGCCGGCGCGCCGCCGGGCACGGCGCCGCCGGCGACACGGGGGGAGCGATGACACCGGCGGAGGAGACCGTCGCCGTCTTCCGCGACGCCGGGGCGCTCATCGACGACGACCACTTCGTGTACGTCTCCGGGGACCACGGCGCGGGGTGGGTGGCCAAGGACCTCCTGTACCCCGACACGTCGGCTCCCGAGCGCCTGGCTACGCTCCTGGCCGACCGGGTGCGGGAGATCGGCTGGCGTCCGGCCTACGTCTGCGGCCCGGCCACGGGCGGGCTCGTCATGTCGCAGTGGGTGGCGCACGCCCTGGGCGCGCGCTCGGTCTTCACGGAGCACGACCCCACGGTCCCCGGACCGAGCGCGCCGTTCGTGCTGCGGCGGGGGTTCGACACGATGGTTGCCGGGGCGCCCGTCCTCGCTGTCGACGACATCGTCAACACGGGCCACTCCCTCGGCCAGACGGTGCGAGCCCTCGGGGCGTGCGGTGCCGAGGTGGTCGGCGCCGCCACCTGGGTCACGCGCGGGAACACGGACGCCGTCCGGCTCGGCGTGCCGGCCTTCACCTGGCTGGCCGAGGTCGACATCCCGAGCTGGCCGGCGGCGGACTGTGACCTGTGCCGCCGCGGTGTCCCGGTGAACACCCGCTACGCCCACGGCGCCGAGTACGTGACCCGTCACACGGCGTAGGCTCTGACGCGGACGTCAGATCCTGGGGCGGCCCGGCGCGTGCCGGGGCCCGGGGCGAGAGCGGGGAGGCAGCGATGCGCGTCGAGGACATGATCATGGTCAGCGTGGACGACCACGTCATCGAGCCGCCGGACATGTTCGACGGCCGCCTGCCGGCCAGGTACCAGGACCGGGCGCCCAAGCTCGTCCGCCGGGACGACGGCACCGACTACTGGTACTACGACGGGAGCGAGATCCCCAACGTGGGGCTGAACGCCGTGGTCGGCCGCCCGCCGGAGGAGTACGGCATCGAGCCCACCTCCCTCGACGACATGCGGCCCGGCTGCTTCGACGTCCACGAGCGGGTGCGGGACATGAGCGCCAACGGCGTGCTCGGGTCCATGTGCTTCCCCTCGTTCCCCCAGTTCTGCGGTCAGCTCTTCGCCCGGCGGGAGGACAAGGACGAGGCCCTCGCCATGATCCGGGCCTACAACGACTGGCACATCGACGGGTGGTGCGGGGCCGAGCCCGGCCGCTTCATCCCCCTCTCCATCCCGGCCATCTGGGACCCCGAGCTGGCGGCGGCCGAGGTCCGGCGGGTGGCGGCCAAGGGGTGCCACGCGATCACCTTCTCGGAGAACCCGGAGAAGCTCGGGTGGCCGTCCCTGCACAACGCCCACTGGGACCCGTTCTGGACGGCCTGCAGCGACGAGGGGACCGTGGTCTGCATGCACCTGGGGTCGTCGTCCCAGCTCGTGATGACCTCGGTCGAGGCGCCGATCGACGTGATGATCAGCCTGCAGCCCATGAACATGGTCCAGGCTGCCGCCGACCTGCTCTGGTCGCCCGTGCTGCGCAAGTTCCCGGACCTGCGCTTCGCCCTCTCCGAGGGCGGCATCGGCTGGATCCCCTACGCGCTGGAGCGGATCGACTACGTCTACGAGCACCACCACCTGTGGACGGGCCAGGACTTCGGGGACATGCTCCCGAGCCAGGTGTTCAAGGAGCGGATCATCACCTGCTTCATCGACGACGCCTTCGGCATCGCCAGCCGCGCCTACCTCAACATGGACAACATCACCTGGGAGTGCGACTACCCCCACTCGGACTCCACGTGGCCCCAGTCGCCCGAGGCGGCCATGAAGTACCTCGCCGACGTGCCCGACGACGAGATCAACAAGATCACCCACCTGAACGCCATGCGGCACTTCCGCTATGACCCGTTCAGCGTGCGCCCGCGCGAGCGGTGCACGGTGGGCGCGCTGCGGGAGGAGGCCTCGGACGTGGACACCCGCCTCGTCTCCCGCGCCCGGGGCAGGACGGAGACCGAGGGCGGGATCGTGAGCCTGGCCACGGTGGCCAAGAAGCTGGGCGCGCCGGGGACAGCCTGAGCCGTGCCCGTCCACTTCGAGCCCGGTGGCGACCACGTGGTGCGCATCACGATCGACCGGCCCGACGCCCGCAACTCCCTCGACATGGAGCACTTCTTCCAGCTCCGCCAGGCCTGGGACCGGTTCAACGAGGACGACGCCCTCTGGGTGGCGGTGGTCACGGGCGTGGGGAAGGACTTCTGCGTGGGCGCCGACCTCAAGACGTACATCCCCCAGATCACCGCCCTGCAGAAGAAGCTGAAGGACGGCGAGGTGCCCGAGGTGGGCGGCTACCGGCTGGACGACGGCGTGAAGGCGGTGCTGCGCGGCGTCAAGCTCTACAAGCCGATCGTCGCCGCCGTCAACGGCACGTGCGTGGCCGGGGGGATGGAGATGCTGGGCGGCTGCGACCTGCGGGTGGCGGCGGAGGAGGCCACCTTCGGGGTCATGGAGCCCAAGCGCGGGCTCTTCGCCGGAGGCGGGACCACGGTGCGCCTCCCCCGCCAGATCCCGTACCCGGCGGCCATGGAGCTCCTCCTGTGTGCCGACCGCGTCCCGGCCGCCCGCGCCTACGAGATGGGCCTGCTCAACGAGATCACCGCCGCCGACCAGCTCCTGGACCGCGCTTACGACTACGCCCACCGGATCACCGCCAACGGCCCGTTCGCCATCCGCAAGACGAAGGAGTCCGTGCTGCGGGGGCTGGCCACGGACATGGGCGAGGCGTACAAGATCGAGTCGGCCATCTCCGCCGAGGTGTTCTCCAGCGAGGACGCCAAGGAGGGGCCCACGGCGTTCGCCGAGAAGCGCGACCCGGTCTGGCAGAACCGCTAGCGCCGCGCCGCGCTGCGCTCCGGCGCCGGGCATGCCGACCGCCCCTGGTGTACCACCTATCACGGAGGTGGTACACTGAGTCCATGCCGACCACCCGGCCACGGCACCAGATCACCGAGACGCCCGCGGTAGCCCACGCCATCGACGCAGCGGCCCGGCGGTGGCCCGGCGAGCCGCGGTCCAAGCTGTTGCTGCGCCTGGTCGACGCCGGAGCCGTGGCGATGGAGGAGGACCGGAACGCCACGGTCCGCGGACGCCGGGCGGTCATCGAGGTGAGCAGCGGCAAGTACCCCGACGCGTTCGGCACCGACTACCTGGCCGACCTGCGACGGGACTGGCCGGATTGATCACCCTCGATGCCAGCGTCCTCGTGGCGCACTTCGGGCCTCAGGACGCCCACCACGCGGCGGCAACCCGGGTCCTCCTCGACGCCGCCGTGGCGGACGAGGCGTTGCTGCTGCATTCGATCACCCTGGCCGAGGTGCTTGTGGGCGGGACCCGGATCGGCCGGGGCCCGGAGATGCTGGCCGACATCCAGGCACTGGGCGTGGAGATGGCCCGGCACGACGACGGCGAGCCCCTGCGGCTCGCCGGGCTCCGGGCGACGTCCGGCCTGAAGATGCCCGACTGCTGCGTGCTCGACGCGGCACTGCGCCACACGACGGCGCTGGCGGCGTTCGACCACGGGCTCCGCACCGCCGCCCGCCGGCTGGGGATCGCCGTCGTGCCCTGACCACGCGTCAGTCGTG
>JBOGGH010000302.1:0-4164 GCA_050743905.1 Acidimicrobiales bacterium | reverse complement strand
CATCGGCATCGACGAGATCAGCTACAAGCGTGGCCACCGCTACTTGACGGTCGTCGTGGACCACGACTCAGGGAGGCTCGTCTGGGCGGCCGTCGGGCGGGACAAGAAGACGCTCAACGGCTTCTTCAACCTCCTGGGCGGCGAGCGGTGCGGACAGATCCGCCTGGTCAGCGCCGATGGGGCCGGATGGATCGGCGACGTGGTGGCCGAGCGGTGCCCGAACGCCACCGTGTGCACGGACAGCTTCCACGTCGTGTCCTGGGCCACCGAGGCCCTGGACGAGGTCCGCCGCGAGGTCTGGAACGAGGCCCGGCGGGGAGGGATGACCGGCCACGCCAGAGAGCTCAAGGGCTGCCGCTACGCGCTCTGGCGCAACCCCGAGGACCTGACCGAGCGCCAGGAAGCCAAGCTGGCCTGGATCGCCAAGGTCAACACGAGGCTCTACCGGGCCTACCTGCTGAAAGAGCAGTTACGCGTGGCCATCGGCACCAAGGGGGTCCTGGCCCTCACCATGCTCGACGAGTGGCTCTGCTGGGCGCAGCGATGTCGCATCCCGGCCTTCGTCGACCTCGGCCGCAAGGTGAGAAAGCACATCGCCGGCATCGAAGCGGCCATGCTCAACGACCTGTCGAACGCGTTGATCGAGAGCACGAACACGAAACTTCGGGTCCTCCACCGGATGGCCTTCGGGTTCAAGGAACCCGAGCACCTGATCGCCCTCGCCCTCCTCGACCGCGGTGGCTACTGCCCGCCGCTACCGGGGCGTCAGGCGGCGTGACCGGCCCACGGATGAGGCAGGAGAGCCCGAAATAGGCGACTCGCTCCGGCGTCCGGCCCGATCCAGCAGACCCCGGGGGCGCCTCAGCCAGACGTGGAGCCGGCCGTGGCGGGGGACGAGGAGCCGGAGGAACCGCCCGACCCGGACCCCTTCCCGCCGTCCGAGCTGCCGGAGGATCCGGTGCCGGCGGCGGTGCTCTTCCCGCCGTCGCCCGAGCCGGACCCCTTCCCGCCGTCCGAGCCACCGTCGCCCTTGGCCGTGCCTTCCGAGGACGAGCCGCCGTCGCCGGCGCCGTCTCCCTTGCCGCCCTTGCCGGCGGCCGAGCGGCTGTCGGTCTTGTAGAACCCGCTCCCCTTGAGCACGATCCCCACCGGGGCGAAGACCTTGCGCAGCGTGCCCCCGCAGGCCGGGCAGGTGGTGAGCGGGTCGTCGCTGAACGACTGGACCGCCTCCACGTGCTCCCCGCACGAGGTGCACGCGTACTCGTAGGTGGGCATCGTCGCTCCTTCTCGCCCGGGGATTGGCACTCTTGATCGTCGAGTGCCAAGTCTACCCACCGTCACCGGCCACCGGCCCGGCCGGGGCGTGGCGACCCCCGCTGGGCGCCGGGCACCGCCACGCGCCCGGCGGGGCCGCGCCCGGATACCGAGCCGGCCGGGCGGTGCAGGAAGATTGATGACCCGGGTGCCGGATCATGGAGAGGTCCAGCGCCGAGGGCGCTTCCCCCGACCGATCCACGGTGTCGCCACGTCGTGGCGTCGCTGCGCTGCTCCGCCGCCGGGCCGTCCGGGCCGGGGTCTCCCCGTAGCGCTTCCTGTGGGAGCAGGCGATCGAGCGCGGCCGCGCCACGGTGTCCGACTGCCGGCACCAGGTGGCCACCTTCGCCGCCCTCGTCCGCCAGCTCGTCCGCCTGGGCGCCGGCGTCGACCAGCTCGCCCAGGAGGCGACGGCGAGTGCGTGCGCCACCTCGACGTCTACGGCGGCGCGGCGGGGTGAGGGCGGCGCGGTGCGGTGAGGGCGGCGCTCCCGGGTGCAGGTAGGCTACCCACGGTGACCGAGCTCACGGTAGTCGTCCCTGACGAGGTGGCCGAGCGGCTGGCCCGGCGCGCCGAGTCGGCCGGGGTGACGCCCGAGGAGGCGGCGGCCGAGGTGCTGACCACCCACGTGCCCGAGCCCAGCCGGCGCCGCCACCTGTCCTTCGCCGGCATCCTCCACAGCGGCCGGGGCGACCTGGCCGAGCGCGCCGAGGAGATCCTGAGGACAGAACCGGCCTTGTGATTGTCTGCGACACCGGACCCCTCGTAGCCGCCCTCGACGCCGACGACCATCACCACCGGGAGTGCCTGGAGCTGTTGGAGGCCGTCGTGGGTCCCCTCGTCGTCCCGGTGACCGTGGCGGTCGAGGTGTGCCAGCTCATCGAGCGCGCCCGGGGCGCCGGACCCGAGGCCGGCTTCCTGCGTGCGCTGGCTACCGGCGAGCTGCGTCTCGAAGCGGTCGGGACGGCCGACCTCGCCCGCGCCGCCGATCTGGTCGCCACCTACGCCGACCTGGGGCTCGGCATGGTCGACGCCACCGTCGTGGCGGTGGCCGAGCGGTTGGGGGTGACCGAGCTGGCCACGCTCGATCGTCGGGACTTCACCGTCGTTCGCCCCGCCCACGTAGACGCCTTCACCCTCCTTCCCTGACGGCGGCCGCCCGCCGCCCCCTCACCGGCGCTCGGTCGGGTTCCCACCGCCTGGCACGACCGCCAGCCGACCGGGGTGGTGGCCGCGATCAGCCGCCCGCCCGAGCTTGCGACCGGGGTCAAGGCCGCCCGGAGGGCCAAGCGGAGCGCCGGGCCTTGACGCCGGGCGCAGGGTCGGGCACCCCCTCTCGCACCACAACCCGGGGGTCCCGGGCACGGCGTGCGAGGATGCGGACCGTGGCGAACGGGGGCATGGTCGCGCGTAGGCACGCCACGTCGCCGCCACGCCGAGCCGGGGGGCGGCGGCCCGCGGCCGGCAACGCCTCGAACCGCGCGTCGCGCCGCTCGTGCGCCCGGCCGGCGCCCGGGGCCCCGTCGGGGACCGGAACCCCAGGTCAAAGGGGTCAGGCGGCCCCGGCACCCTCCGGGGTTCGGTGCGTTCCAAAACGTACCGACCCGAGCGGGGAGTGCGTGACACTGTTCGGGGTCGGATGCCTCGGCGGGGGCTCGGTCACCTCGAAGGTGAGCCTCGGGTTCCACCCCGAGGCTGCCGCGCAAGCGGTCGAGAACGTCGGCGCCGGGTTGCTCGGGCGCAGCCCGATCGGCACCCAGTGCAACCCGCTGGAGAACATCCCCTACTACGCCGGTGCCGTGTTCCCGTTCGCCGCGGCGCTCGTCTCGGCGCGTCGGGCGCCGCGAGCGTAGCGTCGCCTGGATCCGGTGGCACGGTGATGAGCTCCAAGCGGAGCGCCCGCAGCGGTCCGGCCACCTCCCGCCCCGCCCCCTGGGCCCGCCGTCCGTGGCCGGCCCCCGGACCGTCGTAGACTCTGCCGGTGGCCGAACGGAGCCTCGCGAACCTCGACCCGCTCGGCGGCGCCCGGATGGTGGACGTCACGCCCCGGGAGCCCACCCACCGGCGGGCGCTGGCCCGCTGCCGGGTGGCGATGCTCCCGGAGACCACCACCAAGGTCGCCAACAACGCCATCACCAAGGGCGACGTGCTGGCGGCCGCCCGCATCGCCGGCATCCAGGCCGCCAAGCGGACGGCCGAGATGATCCCCATGTGCCACCCGGTGCTGGTGGGCTCGGTGGCCGTCAACTTCTCCATCGGGGACGACTACGTGGAGGTCGAGGCCCAGGTGGAGACGGTCGACCGCACCGGGGTGGAGATGGAGGCCATGACGGCCTGCACCGTGGCCGCGCTGACCGTCTACGACATGTGCAAGTCGGCCGACCGCACCCTGACCATCGAGCAGGTCGCCCTGTGGGAGAAGGCCGGCGGCCGCTCGGGCCCGTGGCGCCGGGCCGACCTGGACGGTCGCTGACCGGCTGACGCGCCGGTCATGCGGCCGGCGCACGTGTGCGATCCCCGGCTCGCCGGCTCAGCGCCCCGCAACCGGCCGGCTCGACACGCGTGCCGATCTCAGCGCTTGCGCCGCCCGGCCCGGGCGAAGAAGTCCGGGGTGATCGGCGGCTCGGTCCGCGGCCCCGCCGTGCCGCCCTCGCGACCGGGGACCGGCGGCAGGGCCGTCCCGGTGGCAGGGCCGTCCTCGTGCTGCGCCGGCGCGGCGGGTTCCGGGGCCACGATTGGCAGGTCGGCGAAGCTGCTGCTGGAGGCACCAGGAGCGCCCGTGGCGCCCGAGGAGAACCCGGGCGGCGGCGGTGGCGGCGGGACGGCCCCGCCGGGCGGTGTGGGCGCGGG
>JBOGGH010000301.1:0-4168 GCA_050743905.1 Acidimicrobiales bacterium | reverse complement strand
ACAGGACTCGGTCGTGGCGGGCGGCTTCGTCGGTCCATCCTCGGGCGTTGGCGTCGTCTCGCAGGGCGCGGACGTCGTCGAGTTGCTCGTTGAGCAGCTGGGCGCGGTCGGGGTCTGGGACGAAGTTGTCGCACTGCTCGCAAATGTTGGCGTACGCGCAGGCGCCGGCGACGGTCTCGCGTGAGCAGAACCCGTGGGCGAGGCGGGTCTTGAGCATCTCGGCGTGGAGCCAGTCAACCTTGGATGGCACTGAACGGTTGGTCCCGGCCGCGATGACGAACAGTGAGCGACGTCCGTTGGCCTTGGCCATGGCGGTGTTATAGGCGTCGCGGATGGTCGGCGACGCCAGGCGGGCGTAGCGCAGGGTCATCTCAGGGGTGACGTGGCCCATCAGCGCCATCAGCGCCGGCAAGGACATGCCCGCGTTGGCGAGGGTGGTCCCGAAGGTGTGTCTGAGTTGGTGGAGGGTGACATGGAGCGGGTTGCCTGCCCGGTTGCGCAGGTCGGCGGCGGCTATAGCGGTGTGGAGCCCGACTCGAAGGCGGTGAGCGCCGATGCGCCGACCCCGTTCGGTGAACACGAAGTCGGCGAGGTGGCCGTCGCGGGGATGGGGAAGTGACCGCTGCGGTCCTCGGTTGGTGATCCATGCGTCGAGCAGACTCAGCGGTTCAGGGTCGAGGGGGACCATGCGGTCGGTGCCGAGCTTGCCGACCGGGACGTGTAGCCAGCTGCCGTGCCCGCCGCCGAAGTCGACGATGCATCCAAGCTCGAGGTCGAGCAGTTCACCGGCGCGCATGCCGGTGGCGCGCAGGACTGTCAGCCCGACGCGGGCGAAGGGGTCGTCGAGGGCGGAGACGGCTGCCATGAGGGCACGGTCGATGTCGGCGGGCAGGGCGCGGGGCATGGGCTCGGGCAGGCGGGGCAGGTCGGAGAGGAAGATGAGCCGCCGCTGTGGGGCGCCCGCCCAGCCCCATTCGGCGATGTCCTCGAAGAACACCCGCAGATCAACCAGGTCGTGATGGAACACGGTCATCCCGACGGTCTTGCCTTCCCCGTTGGGACCGCGCCAGGGTCGGCTGCGGGACCAGACCAGAAACGGCTCGATGTGGCGGCTGCGGTCGAGCTGGTCGAGACGAGCCACCTCGGGTGCTGGGTGGCCAACCAGTCGGCGAGGACCCGGATGGCCTTGATGCGCATCTGGGCCGTGGAGGGGCGCAGGGTGGTGGCGATGATCTCGGCGTAGCGGACCACCTCCCGGCGGATCTGCGGTTGGGCGATCCGAGCGGCGTGTTCGGGCGGCGACAGTGCCGCTGCCCGGGAGTCGTGTGGCGGTTGTTGCACGATCCCGTCTTGGAAACACAGCTGGCGCAGCCCCAGGCACCGCCCGGCGAAGCGGTCCCGGGTGGAGGCCCGCACATCGATGCGGTCGGCCTCGACGGCGGCGGCGGCGAAGTCGCCGTCGGCGAGTTCGGCGAGCGTCTTGCCCAGCCATAGGCACAGCACCGGGGCGGTGTGACGGATCACCTGGCGGGCCCAGTTCGCGCTCCACCCCAGCCGGTCAGCGACCTGATGAGCCCGTTCGACGTCGCCTGCATGGGCGGCGCTCCACCACAACCCGAGATCGACCCCGCCCGGCTTGGCCAACAGCAGCTCAAGGTCGGCTTGCAGGTGCCCCTCGACGAGCAACCAGGTCAGAAACGGCCACGCCTTGAGCCGGTGAAGGTCGGCGAGGCGGGCTGGCGTCGGCCGGTCCATCCACACCGGCAGGTCGCCGTGGCGGTCCACGAAGCAGGTGGCAGCACGCCGCCGCTGCCAACGCTGCCCCGAGTCGAGATCCAGGCCGTCGACGAAGCGGTGGTAGTCGCCGAGCAGATCGGCGGGCCCGGCCCCGACATTGTTCAGCGCGACGCCGGTCATGACAGGACCTGCTTGGCTCGTGCCCACTCGGCGGCCACCGTCTCTGGAGCCAAGTGCACGTAGGCGGCGGTGGTCTCAGCGTGGACGTGACCCATCAGCTCGCGCAGCACCAGCAGGTCGATCCCCGCGGCCGCCATTTCGCTGCCGAAGGTGTGCCGCAACCGGTGCGGTCGCACCCTGGCCGCGCCGCTGCGGGCCCGATGGGTCCTGAAGATCCGTCGCATGCCCGCCTCGGTCATCGGGCGGCCGGCGCTCGGGCCGCGCAGCACCACGAAGCACTCCGGTGTCGACAGTCCCTGCGGGCGTTCGACGCGTAGATACGAGGCCAGCTCGGTGAAAAACGCGCGGTCCACCGGCACCAACCGCTGCTTCGATCCCTTGCCCGTCACCTTCACCTGACGCAGTCCCATGTCGACATCGGCGAGGCGTAGCGAGCGAACCTCCGCCGCTCGCAGACCGCCGAGCAGCATCGCCAGCACCATGGCCCGGTCCCGGTGGGTGCCCAGGTCCGACAGGAACGCCGCCATGTCGGCGGAGTCGAGGCTCTCGGGAAGACGACGCTCCTGGTGGACCAGGCGGCCCGAACCCGTCGGCCTCCGGCCACGAACGTGACCGAGCAGACCCTGCCGCGATCCTCGCAGACCCGAGCTGCGCCTGGGCGCGGGCACCGGGTTGCGTTCCAGCACACCGCAGATCGTGGCGTGCTCGAACAAGCCACGAGCCGCCGCCACCCGCCGGTTCATGCTCGCAGCCGCCGCGCCCCGCTTGCCGGCGAGACGGACGACCTGTTGGCCCTTCGTCACCGCCGGCCGGGACTGCCACTCCAGCCAGTCGAAGAAGTCCGTCGGGTTCGCCTGACGCCAATCGATCCCGGCCTCGTCGAAGAACCGGGCCAAGCACACCACGTCGAACGCGTACGAACGCACCGTGGCCGGCGAGAACTGCCGTGCCTCGAGATGGCCGAGCCAGCGGTTCGCGAACTCGACCAGCGAACCGTCACCGACCACGCGGTGACCTCCATCCACACGAGCGACCGCAACCATGAGCAAGCCCTCCTCACATGAGTATCCGCCCCTGCTCAGCCGCCGAGGTGGACCCTCACGGTGTCGAGCCGGGGACCGGCCCCGAAGGCCGGTTAACGGAGAACCTGGCCTCCCGGGTGGCCAAGGGCAACTGGCCGATGATCGCCGCTTTGGTCCGGTCCATCTTCGAACAGCCCGATCGGGAGACCACCTGGGCCCAACTGACCGAAGTCGTCGACTAGCTCACCGGCGCCGGGTTCAACGCCCCTCTCCGAAGTCCGACAGTCTTTACTTGCTGGTCCATAGGTAGGGAGCGAAGCGCGGCTACCCGCGCTCCCGGACCCATTCCCGTACCCCCCACACGATCACCATGGGCAGCGCTCTGGCGGGCGCATGTGGCGAGCGCATCTGGCGGGCGTTCGAGGCGCCGGGTGAGGCCCGTCGCCTACCGCGGAACCACGGTGATCGGGCAGCTGATGCCAGACGCACCGCTCAATCGAGCGTCGGCCGTAATGAGCGGACAGCCGAGTGACTCTGCGAGTGCGACGTAGCCGGCGTCGTAGGCCGACAGGTTGTCGCGAAGCTGCCATACCCGATCGAGCACCGGGTACAGGGCGTAACGAGTGACGGCGAGATGTCGCCAGGCGTCGAGTGCCGCCCACCCGTCCTCAGCGGCGAACTGGTTCGCGGCGGCTCGGCGCCGCAGGCCAGCGGCGACCTCGGAGTCGATCAGGTGTGGCGCGTGCAACTGCTCGGCGGCAAGCGACCTGCGAGCAGCCCCGTCGTTTAGCAGCCCAGACAAGGCTGCCGAGGCATCGACCACGATCACTGCTGGGCGCGCTCGCTGCTCAGATCGTCGAGGATCATCGTCACGTCGACTTCCAGGTCTGGCAGCGCACCGAGCAAGGCCGGGTTGTCGGCACGGCGCGACACGGCGGCAAGCTCGCGGACCGCCACCGCTCCCACCGACGTGCCGTCCGCGGCGGCGAGACGTTCGAGGCGTCGGATCACGTCGTCGGGCACGTTCCTCAGGTATAGGGTTCGCATGTTGCAAGATGCTAGCAATCTCGTGGCAGACACACGAGTAGAGGTTGCTTGTCGCAACACCCTCAGCTCCCGCCCCGAAGGCCCGCATCCACGAGGGCCCTGCCGTAGGCTCTCGCCCCGATGGGCGCTGCGCCGGAGCTTCGAAGAGGCACTTTGCAGGTCCAGAGCGTGCGCTACGGCGG
>JBOGGH010000300.1:0-4178 GCA_050743905.1 Acidimicrobiales bacterium | reverse complement strand
CCGCCGGCCTGGTCACGTGGGCCGGGCCACCGGCCGCCGGTGCCGGTGGCCTGCCGGCGTGCCCGCTCGGCGCGCTGCGGTCGGCCAAGGGCACGGTGGACATCGCCTTCTGGGAGTCGATGACCGAGGAGAACGGGACCACCCTCCAGACGCTCACCAACCGGTTCAACGCGTCACAGAAGAAGGTCCACGTGACCCTGGTCCAGCAGGCCAACTACACAACAACCTGGGTCAAGTACCAGTCCGGGCTGGGCAGCAACGGCCACCTCCCGGCCGTCGTCCAGCTCACAGAGACAGGCCTCCAGGGCATGGTCGACACGCAGTCCGTCCTGCCCGCGCAGTCCTGCATTCACGCCGCCCACTACGCCACGTCGGGCTTCGTCCCCCGGACGCTCGCCTACTACAAGATCAAGGGCGTCCAGGAGGGGATGCCCTTCGCCGTCTCGGTCCCGGTGGTCTTCTACAACAAGCAGGCGTTCACCGCCGCCGGGCTGGACCCCACAACGCCCCCGGCCACGCTCGCCCAGTACCTGGCGGACGCCAAGGCGCTGCACAGCCACGGCCTGGGGACCGGCGTGGTCGTGGACCCGTGGCACGTCCGCAACTGGCTAGCCACCGCCAACCAGCTCTTCGTGAACCACGGCAACGGCCGGTCGTCCCGGGCCACCAAGGCCGTGTTCGCGTCCAAGGCCGGCCTGAAGATCTTCTCCGCCCTCGACACGCTCGTGCAGTCCGACGGCGGGGTGACCAACCCCTACGTGGGCCCGGACGCGTACGACAACCTTCTCGGCATCGGCAGCGGCAAGCTCGGGATGACCATCGAGACGTCCGCCGCCCTCGGGACGGTGAAGTCCCTGGTCCAGAGCTATCCCAACGTCACCATCGGGGTGAGCCCCCTGCCCGTCGTGAGCAGCACGTCGCGCGGGGGCGTCTCCGGCGGGGGCTCGGCGCTCTACATGTCCACCAAGGTGCCCCCGGCGCAGCAGGCGGCCGCCTGGACCTACATCACCTACCTGGACAGCCCGCGCAGCCAGGCCACGTGGGCCGCCGGCACCGGCTACGTGCCCATCCGCACGGCCTCGGTGCGTCTCCCGGCCATCACCTCCCTGTGGGCCTCGGACCCCAACTTCAAGGTGGCCTACACCCAGCTCACCAGCGGGCGGGTCACCCCGGCCTCGGCCGGCCCGGTGATCGGTCCCTACCTCACAGTGACCAAGGCGCTCGTCAACGCCGAGAACAGCATGTTCACACAGGGGGCCTCGCCGGCCGCCGCGCTGCGCACAGCCACCAGCCACGTGAACGCCGTCATCGCCGGCTACAACCAGCGCATCGGGACAGGCTGAGGCGCGATGGGCGGACCAGGCCCGCGGGACCGGGCGACCCCGGCAGCGAGGGGACGGTGATCCGGTGACCGTTGACGTCCGCACCCGGTCCGACGAGGACGCCCGCGCCCTCGACCGCGACGAGCTGCTCGACGGCGCCCTGGTGGCCGCGGCCCGCGAACACGGGCCGCTCGCCGCCCGGGGCGCCGCGTACCTGGACCTCCCGTCCCTCGGCCTCGAGGTGGAGGGCCGCGCCGTCACCCTGGTGGCCGGTACCGGCCGGCTCACCCTGCGGGAGGGCGTGGACCGGGCCGGCGTCGTGGCGGTGCTCGATGCCGGCGCGCTCTCCGACCTCGTCCAGGACCTGGCGTCCACCATGGGGCTCGCCATGGCGTCCCGTGCCACCATCGCCGAAGGGACCCTGAACCACTGGATCGCGTGGGAGCCGGCGCTCCGGGCCCTGTTCGACGGGCGCCGGGTGCACGAGGCCGGCGACGTGGCGTTCGCCGACCGCGAGGGCGGCGACCTCGATCTCGACCGGGCCTTCCACCCCGACGAGGACCGGGACGAGATGGCGCGGTTCCTGGAGCAGGCCGGCTTCCTCCACCTGCGCTCGGTCTTCACGCTGGGGGAGATGGCCGAGCTCGGGGCCGACCTGGACGAGTGGACGGCCCGCGCCGAGCCCGACGACGGCGAGTCCTGGTGGGCCACGGACGCGGGCGGCGTACAGCAGGCAGTGCGGGTGCTGTTCTTCCTCGACAAGTCGGCCACGCTCCGGGCCCTGCTCCGGGACCGCCGGTTCTCGTGGCTCGGCGACCTCACCGGCGACGGCCACCTCCACAGCGGCAACGCCGAGGCGCTGGTGAAGCCGCTCGGCGTGGTCCGGGGCCTCTCCGACCTCCCGTGGCACAAGGACTGCGGCCAGGGCAGGCACTCCTACATGTGCAACAGCCTGACGTGCGGCATCTCGGTCACCGGCGCCGACCGCCACTGCGGCGCGCTCGGCGTGGTGCCGGGCAGCCACCGGGCCAACACGATGGCTGCCGGCCGGGACCCGCGGCTCGACCTGGCCCCGCGCCTGCTGGAGACGGCCACGGGCGACGTGACCGTCCACTGCTCGGACACGCTGCACCGCGCCCACCCGCCGGTCGACCACCCGCGCAAGGTCGTCTACACCAGCTTCGTGCTGCCACCACTCGGGACAGCGGACGCGCCGCCGCGCGACCCGGACGGCAGCCGGGCCGCCCGGGCGGCGCTCAGCGACGTCCAGGCGCGCATCGAGGCCGCGGACAACCCGGCCAGCCCGGAGCGGTACCGGGCCGGCCTGGGTCGCTGACCGCGCCCCCGGCGGCACGGGCCGCGCCGGCCGGCTGAACCCGCTCAGGCCCTGGCCATCGCCTCGGCGGCCGCCCGCAGCTCGTCGCGGAACCGCGGGTCGGCCAGCTCGGCCAGGGCGCGCGCCCGCTCGCCCACGGTGAGCCCCACGAGGTCGGCCGAGCCGTGCTCGGTCACCACCACCCCGGTGTGGTGCCGGGGGGTGGAGACCACGGAGCCGGGCGGCAGCACCGGCACTATCCGCGAGCCCACCTCGCCGCCCAGCGTCACCGTCGAGGCCATGCACACCATGGAGTGCGAGTCCAGGCGGAGCTCGGGCGCGGCCACGAAGTCCTCGTGCCCGCCCACGCCCGAGATCTGCCGCCCGCCCACGTTGTCGGCCACGATCTGGCCGTAGAGGTCCACGCACAGCGCGCCGTTGATCGAGAGGAACCTGGCGTTCCCGCCCGCCACGTCCTGGTCGTTGACCACGTCCACCGGGAGGAACGCGACCTCGCGCCGCCCGTCGAGCCACCGGTAAAGCTCGGCCGAGCCCAGGGCGAAGGTGGTCACGGACACCCCCTCCAGCTCGCCCTTCCCGGTGTTGGTGACCTTGCCCGCCTCGTGGAGCCGCATGAGGCCGTCGGTGAACATCTCGGAGTGGACCCCGTAGCCGCCGCCGGGAGACTCGGCCAGCCGGGTGGCCACCAGGTTCGGCACGGCGCCGATCCCGGTCTGGAGCGTGGACCCCTCCTCCACGTACTCCAGCACGTGCCCGGCGATGGCCGAGTCCACCTCGGTGGGGGCCACCGGCTCCAGGGTGAACGGCTGGCCGTCCGCCTCCACCAGGACGTCGACGGCGTCCAGGGGCAGGGTGTTGCAGTACCGGGGCGGGAGGCTGGCCGTGCGGGGGAGGTTGGGGTTCACCTCCACCACGAGGATCCGCCCGGGATCCCGCCCGGCACGCAGCAGCTCGTCCCGGGTGGCCCCGTAGTGCAGCGAGAGGTTCACCTCGTCCGGCCGCTCCCCCGGCGCCGCCTGGACCGCCATCACCCGGGGGGCGAACCGGGCCAGGATCGGCGCGAACTGCCGGAAGCCCCCGGGCACGTGCTCGATCCGCGCGCCGCGGGAGCGGTAGTAGCGCTCGACCGGGCCGAAGAACCCGCACCGGTAGTGGACGCCGGGCTGGGCCAGCACCTCGTAGAGGCCCAGGAGCAGCGCCCCGCCCAGCTCCAGATCCTCCCAGTCGTCGCGGCCGCCCAGGGCCGTCAGGAAGGCGTCCGGGTTGGCCGGGCCCAGGCCCAGGCCCAGGGTGTCGCGGGGGCGCAGCTCCGCCGCGGCCTCCGCCGCGGTCATCCGGCGCGGTCCCATGGGCTACGAGTCTGCCCCGTGCCCACGGTCCCCGGCGGGGTCAGCCCGTGGTGGAGCCCGGCGGCGCGCCCGAGCCCCGCCCCACCAGCCGGGAGGGCCTCCGGGACGCGTGCCCGCCGGGCCCGCCGTCCGGCACCGGCGGCACCAGCGGCACCGCCCCCACGTCCGGGC
>JBOGGH010000299.1:0-4180 GCA_050743905.1 Acidimicrobiales bacterium | reverse complement strand
GGCCGGCCCCGGGCGCCCCGTTGCGCCCGGCCCCGCCGCCCGCCGGCCGGTGCGGCGGCCGTAGACTGTGGCCGGACCGTACGGCGAGGTGTCCCGCCCGGCGGGGCGGCGTGCGCGTTGTCGGCCGGTCGGGGGTGCGCGAACATGACGGTCGTGACACTGGGCCGAGGAGGTGCCGTCACCGTGCCGGTTGGGAAGGGCGACAGCGAGGAGGGGGAGGCGGGTGCCGCTCTCCGAGCATGAGCAGCGGATCCTGGCGGAGCTCGAGGACTCCCTCGCACGCCAGGACCCGGCGTTCGCCGAGCGTGTGCGTTCCGAGACCGTGTACCGGCACGCCGGCCGCTACTGCAAGTGGGCGGCGGTCGGCTTCGTGGCGGGCGTGGCCATCCTCGTGGCCTTCTACTCCCAGTCGGTCGCGGTCGGGCTGCTCGGCGTGGCCGTGATGTTCGCCTCGGCGGTGGTGTTCGAGCGGAACCTCCGCCGGATGGGCAAGGCCGGGTGGCACGACCTCACCCGTTCCCTCCACGAGGACCACCCGTCGGGGGGCGGCGGGGGCATTGAGCACGCCGTCCACGGCGCGCGCGACTGGTTCCGCTCCCGGCTCTTCCGCCGCGACGGCTGAGCCCTCCCGCGGCACCGGCAGGGGCGGGACCGTGCCCGGGCTCAGCCTGGCCGTGGACGTGGGCGGCACCAAGCTGGCCGCCGGGCTCGTCGGCCGCGACGGGCGGCTCCTGGAGGCGGCCCGAGCGCCGACGGCGACCGGGGCCGGGCCCGAGGATCTCTGGGACGCCCTCGCCGCGCTCGTGACCGGGGTGCTGGCGCGGGCCCCGCACGGTCCGCCCTCCGTCTGCGGGGTGGGGTGCGGCGGCCCGATGGACCCCGGGGGGGAGGCCGTCTCCCCCCTGAACATCCCCGGGTGGCGCCGCTTCCCGCTCCGCGCCCGGGTGGCCGGGCTCACCGGCCTGCCCACCTTCGTGGACAACGACGCCAAGGCGCTGGCGCTGGCCGAGGGGTGGGTGGGCGCGGCGCGGGGCTGCGACCACTACCTCGCCATGGTGGTGTCCACCGGCGTGGGCGGCGGGCTGGTGGTGGACGGCCGGCTCCTGGACGGGCGCCTCGGCAACGCCGGCCACATCGGCCACGTGGTGGTCGAGCCGGACGGCCGGCCGTGCGCCTGCGGTGGCCGCGGGTGCCTGGAGGCGGAGGCTTCGGGGACGGCCATCGCCGCTGCCACCGGCCGTCCCGCCGCCGAGGCGTCGCCGGAGGTGGTGGAGCGGACCGGCACGCTCGTGGGCCGGGCCGTCGCCTCCGTGGCCAACCTGCTGGATCTGTCGCTGGCCGTGGTGGCGGGCTCGGTGGCCCTCGGCTTCGGCGAGCCGTTCTTCGCCGCGGCCACCCGCGAGGTCCGGGCCCGGGCCCGGCTGAGCTTCTCCTCGGGTACCCGCGTGGTGCCGGGAGGTCTCGGGGCGGACGGGCCGCTCGTGGGGGCCGGTGCCGTGGGCTGGCGGGGCCTGGGCGGGGACGGGCGGTGAGGGACCCGGCTCCGGCTCCGGCCACGTGGCGCCGGTCGGTGCGCCCGGTCCTGGTTGCGGTGGCCGGCCGGCCGTGGCTCTGGCCGGTGGCGGTGGCGACGGTGCTCCGCCTGGCGCGGCCCGGGTGGTGGCGGCACTGGCCCCCCGTCCCGCGGCCGGATCCCGACTACTGGCGGTTCCGGATGGAGACCGCCTACGGGGCCGACGGCGGGGGCGCGCCCGACCCCGGGGACGTGGTCGGCTACCTCAGGTGGTGCCGCCGTCGCCGGTGAGGCGGGCCTGCAGACCGGCGCGCGCGATACCGGGGAGGGCCTGCCCTCTCGGGTAGCCTCTCCGGGCATGGAGCGGGTCCTCCTGCTCAACGCGACCTACGAGCCGCTGGCCCTCGTCTCCGACCGCCGTGCGGTCGTGCTGCTCCTCGCCGGCCGCGCCGAGGCCGTGGCCTTCCGGCCCGAGGGGGCGGTGTTCCGCTCGGCCCAGCTCTCGGTCGAGGTCCCGGCGATCGTCCGCCTCAGCCGCATGGTCCGGATCCCGCGGTGGGCGCGGACGCCGCCGCTCACCCGCCGCGCCGTCCTGCGGCGCGACGAGGGTCGCTGTGCCTACTGCTCGGATCTCGCCGACACCGTCGACCACGTGGTGCCGCGGAGCCGGGGCGGGCGGCACGAGTGGTCCAACGTGGTGGCGTCCTGCAAGCGCGACAACCTCCTCAAAGGCGACCAGCTCCTCTCCGAGCTGGGCTGGTCGCTGCCGTTCAAGCCGGGCGCGCCCGAGGGGCACCTGTGGCGGCTCCGCCACCTGGCCGAGGTCGACCCCCTGTGGGAGCCGTACCTGGCGGCGGCGTCCTGACCGCTGCGTCCGGCGCCTGGTTCGACGTCCACGCCCTCCGCGGCTCCCCGCGCACGGCAGCGGTGCGCCGGGTCACGCACCCGGCGGTGGTGCTGGGCAGTACCCAGCCGGCGACGGACGTCCATGCCGGGCGCGCCGCCGCCGGCGGGGTGGAGGTGGTGCGCCGCCGGAGCGGCGGCGGCGCCGTCCTCGTGGGCCCGGACGATCCCGTCTGGGTCGACGTGTGGCTGCCGCGGGGCGACCCCCTCTGGTCCGACGACGTGGTGGCGGCCGCCGGCTGGGTGGGCGAGTGGTGGGCCGGCTGGCTCGGCGGGTTGGGCGTCCGCGGGCTCGCCGTCCACCGGGGCGCCTCGAGCGGCGGGCCGTGGGCGCGCCGGATCTGCTTCGCCGGGGTGGGGCCCGGTGAGGTGACGGCGGCGGGTCGGAAGGTCGTGGGCGTGGCGCAGTGGCGGTGCCGGGAGGGCGCGCTGTTCCACACGTGCGCCTACCGGCGCTGGCGGCCCGGCCCGCTGGCCGACCTGCTGGCGGTGCCGGCGGCCGACCGCGCCGTCCTGGCGGGCCACCTGGGGCGTGCCGCGGTGGGCGTGGAGGAGCTCGTAGGGGGCGTGCCGCCGCCGGACGGGCTGCTGGCCTCGCTCCCGACCGGCGGGGCCTGGTCCGTCATCGCCTGACGTCGCCTTCCCGCCCCGGTCCCCCGGCCCCGGCCCCCGCCCCGGCCCCCGCCCCGCCCCGGCGGGGGCGGCGTGCTCGGCGGTGTTGCTGGTTCCGCGTCCTGGCGAAATTGAGAAATGCCTGGTCAGCGAGGTGCCTGGGGCATGACGAGCGGCACCGTTCTCCCTGGTCAGGGACTTTCGCCGGGACGCGGAACAGCACATGGTCCCCGAGGCCGACCGCCGTGCCGGTGAGCGGGGGGAGCGGGGGGAGTCCTGTGGTTGACCGGGGGAGGTGTGGGGCGTAAAGTGGCTTGAAGTGGTGTGAAAGGGAGGCAGAGGGCGCGGTCCGGGGTGCGTCGTGGGAGATGCTGGCGGTGGCGGGATTCGTAGGCAGGTACGAGCATTCGCTCGACGCCAAGGGCAGGGTGATCCTGCCGGCCCGGTTCCGCGCCCCGTTCGAGCACGGCGGCTACCTCACCGAGAACCGGGAGGGTTGCCTGGCGCTGTGGACGCCGGCCGAGTTCGAGCGGCAGATGGTGGCCATGCAGGCACGGGCCGCCGCCGGCCGCACCGACCGCAACCGGGCCCGCATCTGGGCCGCCAACTCGCACGAGGTGGAGGTCGACCGGCAGGGCCGCATGGCCATCCCCTCCCACCTGCGGGCCTTCGCCGGCCTCGAGGACGACGTCCTGGTCCACGGGGCCATCGACAGGGTGGAGCTGTGGAGCCCGGGGGTGTGGGAGCACCGGGTGGTGCCGGACGAGCAGTGGTTCCTCGAGGACGGGGACGAGTGAGGACGAAGGAGGCACGCAGGGAGACCACCACGAACCCACCAGCACTGCCGGGACGTCGTTCCGACGGCCCCCGGACCGTGCGCAGCCCCTCGACCGGTGCGGCGGGAGATCGTTCCTCCGCCCTCTTCCGCGCCGGCCGCCCGGGACACCGTCCCGGGAGCGCCCCGCCTGTCGGGGGGCTGCGGATGGCCCAAGGGTACGAGCACGAGCCGGTGATGGCGGACGAGGTGGTGGCGCTCCTCGGTCCCGTGCCGCCGGGCGTGGTGGTCGACGCCACCGCGGGCGGCGGCGGGCACGCGGCCGCGCTGCTGGCCGCGCACCGGCACCTGGGCGTGCTGGGGCTGGACCGTGACCC
>JBOGGH010000298.1:0-4189 GCA_050743905.1 Acidimicrobiales bacterium | reverse complement strand
ACGCCTGCATGCTCCTGGCCGACGCCGGTGCGGACGTGATCCGCCTGGTGCGGGCCACGCCCGGCGCCGGCGGCGGGGAGGGCCCCCACTGGGACGTGCTGAACCGCAGCCGGCCGTCGGTGGCCGTGGACCTGAAGCAGCCGGCGGCGGCCGGGCTCGTGCTCGACCTGGTGGAGAAGGCCGACGTGCTGGTGGAGGGGTTCCGCCCCGGCGTGGCCGAGCGCCTGGGAGTGGGCCCCGAGGACTGCTGGGCGCGGAACCCGAGGCTCGTGTACGGGCGGATGACCGGCTGGGGCCAGGACGGCCCGCTGGCCAGCGCGGCCGGCCACGACATCGACTACATCGCCCTCTCGGGCGCGCTGTGGTCCGTGGGACGGCGCGACGAGAACCCGGTGGCCCCCCTCAACCTGGTGGGCGACTTCGGCGGGGGCGGGATGCTGCTGGCCTTCGGGATCACCGCCGCCCTGGTGGAGGCCGGACGGTCCGGCCGCGGCCAGGTGGTGGACGCCGCCATGACGGACGGCTCGGCCTCGCTCATGACCATGATCTACGCCTTCCGCCAGTTCGGCTGGTGGCAGGAGGAGCGGGGGAGCAACATCCTCGACAGCGGGGCGCACTTCTACGAGGTCTACGAAACGGCCGACGGGCGCTACTTCGCCGTGGGGGCCATCGAGCCCCAGTTCTACGCCGAGCTGCTGAAGGGTCTCGGGCTGGACGGCGCCGACCTCCCGGACCAGATGGACCGCGACCGGTGGCCGGCCATGAAGGCGCGCTTCGCCGAGATCTTCCGCACGAAGACCCGCGACGAGTGGGCGGCCGTCTTCGAGGGGACGGACGCCTGCGCGGCACCGGTGCTCTCGCCGTGGGAGGCGCACCTCCATCCCCACAACGTGGCCCGCGAGACGTTCGTGGAGGTGGAGGGGATCGTCCAGCCGGCACCGGCGCCGCGGTTCAGCCGGACCCCCGGTGAGGTCAGCCGGCCGCCGTCGCACCCGGGTGCGGACACTGAGGAGGCCCTGGCCGCCTGGGGCGTGGACGCCAGCGCCCTGGCCGCCCTGCGGGAGGCCGGCGCCGTCACCTGAGGCGGGTGGGGCGCGGCCCGTCAGCCGCCGGCCCCGGCCCTACACGGCGGCGGGCGGCTCCTCCACCTGCTCCATGAACTCGAGGCGGATGCCCCCCGGCGCCTCCACGAAGGCGATGCGGCGCACGCCGAAGGTGCCGCTCACCGTCCGAGGTCCCCAGAGCACCGTGTGGCGGGCGAGCTCGGCGTCCAGGTCGTCCACGAACAGGGCGGGGTGGAGGAACCCCTCGGGCGGGAGGTCGCAGGCGTCCTCGTAGATGGCCCGGGTGAACAGCGTGAGCTGGACCGGGCCCAGGGCCACGTCGGCCCGCCGGCCGTTCTCCCAGGCCACGGGCTCGGTCACCGTGGCCCCGGCCGCGGCGTACCAGGCACACGCCGCCTCAAGGTCGGCCACCTTGACCGCCAGGTTCGCCATGCCCGTCACCGGCATGGGCCGAGCGTAGGCGGTGGCCCGGCCCGGGGCGCGGGACCCGGGACCCGCGGCGCGGGACCAGGGGCGTGCCGGAAGGGGTTGACCTGGCTTGATATAACCGTTATGGTGGTTACCTAACAGTTAGGGAGGAGGAGCCGTGCAGCAGGAGGTCGTCCTGGCGTTGCTGGCGAAGGAGCCGTCGACGGGCTCCCGCCTGCGCGTCCGGCTGAACGACGCGCTCGGCCCCCTGGGCGAGGCCATGAACGACGGCCAGATCTACGTCACCCTCTCCCGGCTGGAGAAGGCGGGCCTCATCGCCCGCGAGACGGCGGGGGCGCCCGGGGTGCCCGCGGAGCCCGCGTCGGGGCGCAAGGCGTACGGGCTGACCCCGGCCGGCTCGGAGCGGGTGGCCGAGTGGCTGGCCGAGGTGAGCTGGCCGAAGCCCGACCTCGCCGAGTTCCACCTGAAGCTCGTCGCCGCGGCCCAGGCCGGGCTCGCCGACCCGATCGGCATCGTGGACGCCCAGCGCCGGGAGCTGCTCCGGCGCCTGCGCGAGGTGGGGCGGGCGGCGATGGCCGAGCCCGGGGGATCGCAGGCCGGCCTGCTGCTCGAAGGCATGGTGTTGCGGCTCCAGGCCGACCTGCGGTGGTTGGAGGCCTGCGAGCGCGCCTGGACCGATCGGAGGAGCCGGTGAGCAACCCAGCACAGGGACCGATCGTGGCCGCCCGGGGCCTGCGCAAGGACTTCGGCAGCGGCGAGGGGCTGGTGAGGGCGGTCGACGGGGTGGACCTCGACGTCGCCCGGGGCGAGGCGGTGGCCGTCATGGGGCCGAGCGGCTGCGGGAAGTCGACGCTCCTGCACCTCGTGGGCGGGCTCGACCGGCCGAGCGCCGGCGAGCTGTCGCTGGCCGGCCGGCGGGTGGACCGGCTCTCCGAGCGGGGCCTGGCCCAGCTCCGGCGCCACGACGTGGGCTTCGTCTTCCAGGCCTTCCATCTCATGGACGAGCTCACGGCCCAGGAGAACGTCGAGCTGCCGGCCCTCCTCGCCGGCTGCTCGCCCCGCGCCGCGCGTCGCCGGGCCCGAGACCTCCTCCACCAGGTCGGCCTGGCCGACCGGGGAGGCCACCTCCCCTCGTCGCTCTCCGGCGGCCAGCGCCAGCGGGTGGCCATCGCCCGGGCGCTCGCCAACGAGCCCGACCTCGTGCTGGCCGACGAGCCCACCGGCAACCTCGACAGCGCGGCCACCCTCGACGTGCTGCGGCTCTTCGAGGCCCTGCACCTCGCCGGGCTCACCCTCGTGGTCGTCACCCACGACGAGCGGATCGCCGCCACCGCCGACCGGTTGATCTCGATGCGGGACGGCACCTTCGTGGACGAGACGCGCCTGGCGGGCGGCACGAGGGGCACCCTGGCCGGTCTCGTGGGGCTCGGGGGTTGAGCGGTGGGCCGGCTCCTCCTCGTCCGGCGCCTCGCCGGGAGGGACCTCCGGCGCAGGCCGGCCGAGGCACTCCTCCTCCTCGTGGCCATCGCCGCCGCCGCGACCACGCTCACCCTCGCCCTGGCCCTCGACGGCGTCACGAGAGCGCCCTACGCGGCGACGCGCGCCGCGACCGACGGCCCGGACGTGGTGGCCGCGGTCCAGCAGCCGACGTTGCCGCGGGAGCTCACCGCACTGGAGCACGCGCCCGGCGTCGTCCGATCGAGCGGCCCGTACGTGGTCACCATGCCGAACCTCGTGGTCGACGGGCACGCCGACCCGGTGATGGCGGAGGGGCGAGGCATCGGGACGGCGGCGGTCGACCAGCCGGCGCTCACGGCCGGGAGCTGGGTGCGCCCGGGCGGGGTGGTGGTGGAGCGGAGCCTCGCCGACCTCCTCGGCCTGAAGGTCGGCGAACGGGTGGGCCTGGACCAGCTCGTCGGTGGGGCGTCCGGTCCCGGTGGCGGCCGGATCCGCGCCGTCGGCCCGACCTTCGACGTGGTGGGGATCGCCGTCACCGCCGCGCTGGAGCCGTCACCGTTGAACACCTACGCCCACCCCTCGGGCTTCCCCGAAGCGGGCCTCGTCTGGGTGACCCCCGCCGCCGCCCGGCAGCTCGTCGGCGCCACGGGTGGTGCCTTTGGCTACACGCTCAACCTGAAGCTCGGTCGTCCGGCCGACGCGCCGGCGTTCGTGGCCGCCCACCAGCACGGCGTGCTCGACCTCATCTCCTGGCAGGCCATCGCCGCCAAGGAGGGCCTGGTGGTGTCGATCGAGCGGGCGATCCTCCTCACCGGCAGCTCGCTCCTCGGCCTCCTCGCGCTGGCCAGCGTGGCGCTGCTCGTGGGCGGCCGGATGGAGCAGCAGACCAGGAGGGTGGGGCTGATGAAGGCGGCCGGGGCCACGCCCCGGCTGGTGACCGCCGTCCTCCTCGCCGAGCAGCTCGTCCTGGCGTTGGCGGGGGCGGCCCTCGGGCTCGTGGCCGGGCGGCTGGCCGCGCCGCTGCTCACGAACCCGGGCGCGAGCCTCGTGGGCGCGCCCGGCGCGCCGACGCTCGGCCTGGCCACGATCGGGACCGTCGTCGGCGCCTCCGTGGCCGTGGCCGCTCTCGCCACCGCCGTCCCGGCGGTCCGGGCCGCCCGCACCAGCACGGTCCGGGCCCTGGCCGACGCCCCCCGGAGGCCGCGGCGCGGCCGGTGGTCGATCGCCCTCTCCAGCCG
>JBOGGH010000297.1:0-4199 GCA_050743905.1 Acidimicrobiales bacterium | reverse complement strand
GGCCGGTCCCGGGCGGGAGGCGGCCGGCAGCAGGCCGCTCGCCCGCGCCAGCCGGGAGAGGATCCACGGCACGGCGGCGTAGGCCACCAGGCCGTCCCAGCGCCCCTGGGCCAGCGCGTCGTACGGCAGGGTGAGGCCGAGGTAGGCCACGGCCGCCACCAGCCGCGCCCGGGGAGACGCCACCGGCCGGAGCAGCCGCGAGATCCCCCAGGCCCCGAGCGGGACGCACCCCAGCACGAGCACCTTCTCCAAGAGGCCCATGCCGCCGAGCAGGACCGTCCCCAGGATCCCCATCACCCCGTAGGCGGGGGTGGCCGGGGCGGTGCTCCCCACCCCCGACGCCTGCCAGGCAGCGAACAGGTGGCGCCAGGCGCTGCCCCAGGACGGGAAGGGCGCGAGCTGGCCCACCAGCGGCAGGCCCTGCCCCAGGAGGTCGCGGGACCCCACCAGCAGCACCACCGCCACCACCACGAGGGCGGCCAGCCGCGAGCGCCGGCTGGTGAAAGCGGGCCGGCGGCGGCGGCGGCCGAACCGGTCCCGCCCGGAGCGGTGGCCGAGGTCGTCCAGCTCGTCGAAGTCGGCGTCCTCGGAGAAGGCCAGCCCCACGCTGCCGGTGAGCACCGGCTCGGCCTCCTCGTCCCCGGACCGCGCCACCTCGCCCACCGAGGGGATGCGCCCGTGGGCCACGTCGAACCCCTGGTGGGCCAGGCGGGAGAGGTAGGTGGACAGCCGGGCGCTGCCGCGGAGCTGGAGGCGCCGCACCTCGCCGTCGGGGAAGGTGCGGTGGGCGCGCACCTGGGCCCGCAGGCGGCGCAGCTCCCCCAGCCGCCCCAGGTTCCAGCTCCAGGCCCCCACCACGGCCCGGGCGCGGGTCCGGTCGCCCACCGCCAGGGCCACCACCGCCTCGCCCACCGCCAGGAGCAGCGCCTGGGGCAGCACGCGGGCCAGGTGGAAGGGGCCGTAGCACTTGAGCACGGCGCGCAGCTCGTGGCGCCGCTGCAGTGCCTGCAGCGTGGGGCGCTCCCCGTCCGGCGTGGCGGCGACCAGGCGGAGCCCGCTGGCAACGGCCTCCAGGTGGCGCACCCGGGCGTCCGGCGCCACCACCACCCGGGCCCCCGCCACCTGGGCCCGCCAGCTCAGGTCCAGGTCCTCCCCCATCGCCACGATGCCCGGGTCGAAGCCGCCGAGCTCCTTCATGAGGTCGGCCCGCACCAGGACCGCCCCGCCCGGGGCCACGAACACGTCGCGCACGGCGTCGTGCTGGCCGTGGTCCACCTCGCCGAGCTGGACGCGCGGCACCACCGCGCCGGTCTTGTCGGCGTTCATGCCCACGTGGAGCAGGATCCGCGGGTCGTCCCAGCGCACCAGCTTGGGGACCACCAGCCCCGCGTTCGACCGGTAGGACTCCTCCACCAGCACGTGCACGGCGTCCGAGGCCGGCGCGCAGTCGTCGTGGCACAGGAGGAAGAAGGCCGCCCCCTCCACCATCGGGAGCGCCTCGTCCGTGGCGGCGCCGTAGCCGCGGTCCTCGTCCAGCCGGCGGACGTAGGCGTCCGGGAGCACGGCCGCCACCCGCTCGGTGGGGTCCTCGGTGCCCCCGGACACGATGACCAGGACCGACAGCTCCGCGTAGTCCTGGGCGGCCAGGGCGGCCAGGCACTCCTCGAACCACGGTCCCGGGTCCCGGGTGACGAGGACGGCGACCACCGCCGGCGCACGGACGTCCATGGGGGCGTCGTCCATCAGACCAGCGAGGCTATCCGGTCGGGCATGGCCGCTCCCGGACGTCGCGGCGGCCGGGGAGGGGCCTCGCCTGCTTGCAAATGTATACGGGCGGGTATACTCTTGTTGGCACAAGGGACGGGCCGCCACAGCGGCGGGAGGTCCCGTGGACGAGGCAGGAGGCGACGATGGTGGACCGGGGTGCAGTGGCCGGCGGGGTGGCGGGCTTCGCCAAGGACGCGGCGTACGTGGTGGTGGGGCTGGGGGTCCTCGGCTACCAGCGCGCCCAGGTGCAGCGGGTGGCGCTGGAGAGGCGCCTGGGCGAGGACGTGCCGGTCGAGGCGTGGCTGGACGAGGTGCGCACCGCCGTCCTGCACGGGGCGCGGTGCGTGGACGACGCATTGGAGCACGCCGTTGAGCTCGTGGAGTCCACGGTCCAGCCGCTGGAGGACCAGCTCCCGCCACAGGCCCGCGACCTCGCCGGGAAGGCGCACACGGGGGTCCGCCAGGTGCGCGAGCACCTGCGCGGGGTGATGGGCTCGGCGGGCTGGCCCGGGGGCACGCCGGCGGTCTGACCGCCGGGGGCGCTGACTGCCGGGGGCTCAGGCGTCCCCGGCCCGCTGCTCCCAGTAGGCGAGCACGTCCCGGAGGGTGTCGTCGAGCGGGATGGTCGGCGCCCAGCCGGTGGCCGACGCCAGCAGTGACGGGTCGCCCCGGAGGACCGGCACGTCCACCGGGCGCACCAGCGACGGGTCGGTGACCAGCTCCAGGTCGGCGCCGGCCAGCGCCAGCAGCCGGGCGGCCACGTCGGCCACGGCCACGTCGCGGCCGGAGCACAGGTTGTACACGGCGCCCGGCTCGCCGTGCTCCACGAGCAGGCGGTAGGCCTGCACCACGTCGCGCACGTCGGTGAAGTCGCGCCGCGTGGTGAGCGTGCCCACGGCGAGGGTCCCGGCGCCCTGCCGGCCGGCCTCGACGATGCGGCGGGCCAGCGCCGGCACGGCGAAGGTGGGCGCCTGCCCCGGCCCCACGTGGTTGAACGGCCGGACCACCACCACCGGCTGGCCGTAGCCGCGCCAGGCCTGCAGCGCCACCTGCTCGGCGGCTGCCTTGCTCGCCGCGTACGGCGTCACCGGGGCCACCGGGGACCCCTCGCCCAGCGGGAGCTGGTCCGGCCGCACCGAGCCGTAGACCTCGGCCGAGCTCACCACCAGGACCGTGGGGGACCCGGGCGCCCGGCGGGCCGCCGCCAGGACCGACGCCGTGCCGAGCACGTTCACCCGGAGCACCTCGGCCGGGACCTCCCAGCTCTCGCCCACGTGCGTGCGGGCCGCCAGGTGGTAGACGGCGTCCGGCGCGGCGTCCGCCATCACCGGGTCGAGCGCCGCCTGGTCGGCGATGTCCGTCTCGATGTCGACGGCCACCACCTCGTCGCCGCACCGGCGGAGGTGCTCGGCGAGCCAGGTGCCCACAAAGCCCTTCCCCCCGGTGATCAAGGCGCGCACGGGGCGCCACCCTACCGGGACAGCCGGTAGGCCTCCATGTGGCGCTCGGCGCTGGCGGCCCAGGTGCGCCCGGCGGCGGCGGCCAGCCCCAGCCGCCGGCGGCCGGAGGCGGCGGACCCCCCGGCCAGCGCCTCCTCCAGCGCCCCGGCCAGGGCGGCGGGGTCGCCCGGCGGCACCAGCAGCGCCGCCTCCCCGGCCAGCTCGGCCATGGCCGTCCCCTCGGTGGTGACCAGCGGCGCACCGCAGGCCAGCGCCTCGAGGGCGGGGAGGCCGTAACCCTCCTCCAGCGACGGGTAGGCCACGGCGGCGGCGCGGCGCAGGAGCGCCGGCACCGCGGGGTCGGGCACGTAGCCGGTGCGCACCACCCGGTCGCGGTGCGGGGACGCCGCCACCGCCCGGGCCACAGCCTCGGTGCCCCACCCGCGGTGCCCGGCCAGCACCAGCAGGAGGTCCGGGTGGCCGGGCGCCAGCCGGTCGAACGCCCGCACCAGCCCCGGCACGTCCTTGCGCGGCTCCAGGGTCCCCACGTGGACCAGGAACGGCCGCCCCGGGGGCAGCCCGAGCGCGTGGAGGGCGGCGGCGTCCGCGCCGGGCCACGGCTCCTCCGGGCCGAAGCGCTCGTGGTCCACGCCGTGGGGGGCCACCACCACCGGCCCGCGCACGGCGACCAGGTCCTGCAGGCGCTCGGCGGTGGTGCGGCTCACGCAGACCACGGCAGCGGCGCGCCGTGCCGCCACGCGGATCGCCCGGCGGAACACCAGGACCTTCGACCGCTCGTGCCACTCGGGATGGTCGAAGAAGGTGCAGTCGTGCACGGTGACCACCACCGGCACCGGGGCCCGCCTCGGCATCGTGTAGTGCGGGCCGTGGTGCACCTCGGCCGCCGCCCGCCGGACCACGCCGGGGAGGAGCACCTGCTCCCAGGCCAGGCGCAGCGGCCGGGCCGACGGCGCGGCGGGGAGGACCTCGCCC
>JBOGGH010000296.1:0-4201 GCA_050743905.1 Acidimicrobiales bacterium | reverse complement strand
GCGCCCGCGGCGATCGCGCCGGCGCCGAGCGCCAGCAGCGCCGCGCCGATCACCCGGGGGGCCGCAGCGCGTCGGCTGTGCCGTGGCCGGCGTGCGCCGGTTCGCATGGTCGCTCCACCTCTCGAGGTCCCGACGGGCCGTACCGAGGCCCGCACCGTTCGCTGCCAGGTCACACGGCGGCATGGCACGGGACCCCGGGGCAGTCGGCAGCACGAGTGGTACGCCGGGCGACTCCCACCGGTGCTCCCACCGGACCTCCCACCCGGCGGGCGTCAGGCGACGCGGGAGTGGAGCCCCCATTGCAGCCGGTGGGCACCCCCATTGCGGGCGCGGGCCGGCCGACCGGCGGCGAGTGCCCCGCCCGCCCGGACGGGCCCCGGTACGCTGGGCGGAGTGCCGATCTCGCGCCGGATCCTCGCCGAGGACGAGGACGTGGTGGCCGACCTCCGGCTCCACTGGGTGTTCCTCGCGGGGCCCGTGGTCCTGACGGCCGTGGCGGTGGCCGTGGCGATCACCATCGCCGTCGAGTTCCCGGGGGCGCCGGTGGCCGTGGCGGGGGTCCTCGCGGCGATGATCGCCGTGCCCGCGCTGTGGCTGGGGGGCCGGGTGGTGCGCTGGCTCTCGATCAGCCTGGTGGTGACCACCACACGGATCGTCCTGCGCCAGGGCGTGCTCAGCCGCGACCTGGTCCAGGTGCGGCTGCAGCGGGTGGCCGAGGTGCACTCCGCCCAGACGCTGGGCGCCCGCCTCATCGGCTCCGGCCGACTCGTCATCGAGCTGGTGGGGGACCGGCCCCTGGTGGTGGACGACGTCCCCCGGCCGAGGGCTCTGCAACGGGTGATCACCGGGCAGCTTGACAAGCTGCGCCACCAGGCGTGGCCGGGCGCGGCAGGGTACGGCAGCGACGTACCGTCGGCGCCGATCGGCGTCCCGCGCCCGCTCTCGCTGGAGGACACCCCGCCCCACGGCACGCCGGTGCCGTCGGTGGTGGAAGGCGTGCACGCCACCGCCGGCACGCCCACCGAGGTCCCCGGGACCGCGCCGGCGACGGCCCCGGCACCGTCGATACCCGAGCAGCTCATCCAGCTCGACGACCTCCGGCGGCGCGGGATCCTCTCCGACGGGGAGTTCGAGACGAAGAAGGCGGAGCTGCTGAGCAGGCTCTGACGCGCCGGGTGGGACCGGGCGAGCGTCATCCCCGGCGCGCCGGCGCGGGCGGGGGCCGCGAGCCCGTGCCCACCACTGCACGCGGCGGCTACCGTGGGATGCCATGTCCGCCACCCGGTACCGCTGCACGGCGTGCGGGAACCTCACCCGGTTCGACGTCACCACCACCCGGACCACCCGGGCGTTCCACCACTACTCGATCGGCGGCGAGCTCACGGTGGAGGACGAGGAGGTGAGGGCGGAGATCGTGGAGGACGTGGCCTGCCGCTGGTGCGGGCACGGGCGGGCCGTGGAGATCCTGACCGTGGAGGTCGGGGACCTCGGCGGCCCGGAGGGAGCGGTCGCCGCCGGGGTGGACGGCCCGGCCCCGTCCCGGGTCACCAGTTGAGGCTGCGCCGCCGGGCGCGGGCCGGGCTCCGCACGGCGGCCGGCGGCGATCCCTCCGGAGCACCCACCCGCCCTCCCACCCTCACCGGCCTCGTCCCCGTCCCCACCTACCGCGACCGGCCGGCCACGGTCCCGGTCGACCCCCGGGGCGCCGACCTCGGGGGGAGGCCGTGCCACCTCCCCGTCCTCGGCGGCGGGTCGTGGTGGCTGCTCCTCTTCCTCTCGTCGCGGTGCCAGGGGTGCCGGCAGCTCTGGGAGGCGCTGGCCCACGCGCCCGGCAGCGGCCTGGTGGGCGACGAGCTGGTGGCGGTGGTCACCCGCGACGCCGGCGAGGAGGACGTCGCCGCGCTCCGGCCGCTGGCCCCCGCCGGCGTGCCGCTGGTGATGTCGACCCCCACCTGGGCCGCGTACGGTGTGCAGGGGCCGCCGTTCTTCGCGCTCGTCGACGGCCGGCCGGGCCGGGCGTCCCGCGTGGCCACCGAGGGCGTGGCGTGGAGCGTGCCGCAGGTGGCAGCCGACGTCCGCCGTGCGCGGCTCCGGGCGGCCGGGGGCTGAGGGGGCGGCGTGGACACCGAGACCGTGACCGTGGAGACCGGGGATCGGCTGGTGACCGACGTCTCGGGCGTGGTGGCCGGCTTCTGCTCGGGGAGGGGCGACGGCCTCTGCCACGTGTTCGCCCCGCACGCCACCGCCGGCCTGGCCCTGATGGAGCTCGGCGCGGCGTCCGAGCTCGACCTCGCCGAGCTCCTCGAACGCCTGATGCCCCGCGACGGCCCCTACCACCACCGGCACGGGAGCCGCGGGCACGGCGCCGACCACCTCCTGCCCGTCCTCGTCAGCCCGTCGCTCGTGCTGCCGGTGGCCGGGGGCGAGCCGCTGCTCGGGACGTGGCAGTCCGTGGTGTTGGTGGACACCAACGTGGACAACCGCCGCCGGACCCTCCGCTGCTCGTGGGTTCCCGCTCCCTCCTGACGGCCCTCCCTGCCGGGGGGCCCTCCCTCACCCGGGCACGGACCGGAGGGACGCGCCGGCGAGCACCCGGCCCCCGGCGCCCACCACCCTGACGGCCCGGATCGCGGCGCCGGGCGGCAGCGGCGCCGCCCAGTACCCGTAGCCGTCCACGGCGCGGAAGCTCCCCACCGTCACTCGGTGCCCCCCCGCCTCCACCACCTGGCAGCGCAGCACGGCGTCGCCGAGCGTGGTGCGCACGGCCATCGAGAGCCACGGGTCCGATCCGGGGACCAGCACCGCCTCGCCGCTGGTGCCGTGGGCGCCTGCGAGCTCGACCGTGACCGCGCTGGCGGGCGGGGCGTGCTGCGGGCCGGATGACCTCCCCAGCCACCACCCACCCGTCCCCACGAGGAGCGCGAGGACCACCACCACGGCGGCGGCTGCCGCCCACCCCCGGCGTGCCCACCCCCGGTCGGGCTGCACGCTCCCCAGGACCCTGGACTCGAACCCCGCCGGCGGTTGGGCGGGCGGTGCCAGCTCCGCCAGGCCGGCGGCCACCTCGGCCAGCGCCGACAGCCGGTGCCGGCACGCCGGGCAGCGCTCGGCGTGGGCCAGGGCGGCCGCCCTGGTTCGGGCGTCCGCTATCCCGAGCGCCACCTCGGCCTCGGTGGCGGCCAGCGCCGTGCAGCGCGCCTCAGTCACGGACCGTCCCCGCCGTCTCGAGCCCGGCCCGCAGCCGCTGCATGGCCGTGCGGATGCGGGTCTTGGCCGTGCCCAGGGGGACCTCCTCCACCGCGGCGACCTCGGCGGCGGTCAGCCCGAGCACGCCCGCCAGCACCACCGCCCTCGCCTGCTCGGGCGGGATCGCCCGCAGGGCGGCCCGCAGTGCGCCGGCCGCGTCCCCGGCCTCCGCCGCCGCTGCGGGGTCCGGCGCCATGCGCGGTCCCACCACCCGCCCCAGGATCTCCCCGGGGTCCACCGGCACGGCCCGCCGCGTGCGCACCGCGTCCAGCGCGAGGTTGCGGGCGATCGTGGTCAGCCAGGCCGCCACCGAGCCGCGGAGGGGGTCGAACGCGCCCGAGTGCCGCCACGCTCGCTCGAACGCCTGCTGCGCCACGTCCTCCGCCGTCCCCCGGTCGCCGGTGACGGCGAGCGCGACGCCGTACACGCGGGCCTGGAAGCGGCGCACGAACGCCACCGCCAGCTCCTCGTGGCCGCTGCCGAACCCCGCCAGCAGCGCCTCGTCCGTGAGCTGCTCCACCGGGGCGCCGGTTCGCCGCATGGCAGAGGCTACGGCCGCGGCGTCCCGGCGGTCCGGCGCGTGGGCGTCACCACCCGCTGCCCCCGCCGCTGCCTCCACCGCCGGTCGTCCGGTGGGCGGCGGCGCTGCTCCGGGCGAAGGGCGACCCCTTGGGGCCGATCGTGGACCACGTCCCGCCGAACGAGCTGATCCCCTGGCCGGTGGCCTCGCCCGGCGCACCGTCCTGGACGTACGTGTAGAGGGGCCAGTGGTCGTAGGTCACCTGCCGGGTCCCGCCGGCGGCGGCGACGGTGCCCAGCCGCGAGGCGGTCACGCCCTTGCCGGCCACCGGCGTGCCGGTGGTGGTGAGCGGCGGCCAGATGGACGCGCACGTGCCGTGGCAGGTGGGCGTGCCGTGCCGGTCCGGGCTGAATTATTATATGGTGCGGCCCGTCG
>JBOGGH010000295.1:0-4221 GCA_050743905.1 Acidimicrobiales bacterium | reverse complement strand
AGCTCGGGGTGCCGCGCCGCCGCGCCTACGAGGCGGCGCTGGCCCACCGCCGCGGCTGAGGAGCGGCCCGGTGCGGCGCCGGTACGCTACCTGCGGTGCCGCCCTTCTACCTCACCACGCCCATCTACTACGTCAACGACGCGCCCCATGTGGGCACGGCCTACACCACGGTGAACGCCGACGCCCTGGCGCGGTGGCACCGGCTTCGCGGCGACGACGTCTTCTTCCTCACCGGCACCGACGAGCACGGCGCCAAGATCGCCGAGGCGGCGGCGGCGCACGGGACCACGCCCCAGGAGTGGACCGACCGCACGGTCACCCGGTTCCTGGCGTGCTGGCAGACCCTCGGCATCGCCTACGACGACTTCATCCGGACCACCGAGCCCCGGCACCACGCCGCGGTCCAGCGGTTCCTCCAGCGCATCCACGACAACGGCTACATCGAGCTCAGCACCTACCGGGGCCTCTACTGCATCTCCTGCGAGGACTACTACACCGAGGAGCAGCTCGTGGAGGGGGCCTGCCCGGTCCACCACCGGGCCGTGGTGGAGATGGAGGAGGAGAACTACTTCTTCAGGCTGAGCGCGTTCGGGGACCGCCTCCTCGAGTGGTACGACGCACATCCCGGCGCCGTGCGCCCGGCGGCCAAGCGCAACGAGGCGCTCGGCTTCATCCGCGGCGGCCTGAAGGACATCTCGATCACCCGGACCTCGTTCCGCTGGGGGGTGCCGGTCCCCTGGGACGAGGGGCACGTCTTCTACGTGTGGTACGACGCGCTGGTCAACTACCTGACGGCGGTGGGGTACGGCGAGGACGAGGCGCGCTTCGCGCGGTGGTGGCCGGCCGCCCACCACCTCATCGGCAAGGACATCCTGAAGTTCCACTGCGTCTGGTGGCCGGCCATGTGCATGGCCGCCGGCATCGAGCCGGCCCACGAGGTGGTGGTGCACGGCTTCCTCCTCGTGGGGGGCGAGCGGCTCTCCAAGACGCTGCTGGGCCGGGCCGCCGGCGAGGACGGCGAGCGGCCGGTCAGGCTCACCGAGATCTCGCCCGAGGCCCTGACCGAGGAGTTCGGGGTGGACGCCACCCGCTACCACCTGCTGCGGGAGGTCCCGCTCGGTGCCGACGGCGAGTTCTCCTACGAGGGCATCGTCGCCCGCTACAACGCCGACCTGGCCAACAACCTGGGGAACCTGCTCTCGCGGGTCACCACCGTGGTGGGGTCCAAGTGCGGCGGCGTGGGGCCGGCCCCGGCGCCGGACAGCCCCCTGGCGTCGGCGTCGGCCCTCGCATTGGAGGGCGCGGCCGCCGGCTGGGAGCGGTTCGCGCCCCATGAGGCGCTGGAGGCCACCTGGCGGCTGATCGGCGCCGCCAACGCCGAGCTGGAGGCGACCGAGCCCTGGAAAGGCGAGCCCGGCCCCGCGGTGGACGCCGTGCTCGGGAGCGCGCTGGAGGTGCTGCGCATCGTGTCGCTTCTCGTGACCCCGGCCATGCCGGCCACCGCGGCGGAGGTGTGGCGCCGCATCGGGCTGGACGGCTCGCCGGCCGACCGGCGGCTCCCCGCCGACGGCGCGTGGGGTGGCTACCCGGGCGGGCTGGCCGTGGAGAAGGGCGCGCCCCTCTTCCCCAGGCGCAAGCCGTGACCGCCGCCGGGGTGGTGCCGGCCGACCGGCCGTGGTGCGACAGCCACTGCCACCTCCAGGAGCGCTACCTGCCCGAGGACGGGGACCCGGCCGCTGGCGGGGACGCTGCCGCCGGCGGGGACCCGGTGGCCGACGTGCTGCGTCGGGCGTCCGCCGCCGGGGTGGCCACGGTGGTGTGCGTGGGGACGGACCCCGGCACCTCGGCCCAGGCGCTGGCGCTGGCCGGCGCGGTCCGGGCCGGCGCGCTCGGCGGTGACCTGCCGCAGGTGTGGGCCACCGCCGGCCTGCACCCGCACGAGGCGTCGGCCGGCACCGGGCCGGTGGCGACGCTGCTGGAGGAGCACGCCGGCGGCGGGCACCTCGTGGCCGTGGGGGAGTGCGGCCTCGACTACCACTACGACCACTCCCCACGGGACGCGCAGCGCGCCGCCTTCGCCGAGCAGGTGGCGCTGGCCCACCGGCACGGCCTGGCACTGGTGATCCACGCCCGGCAGGCGTGGGACGACCTGTTCGACGTGCTGGCCGGCGAGGGCGTGCCCGAGCGCACGGTGCTCCACTGCTTCACCGGCGGCCCGGACGAGGCGCGGCGGTGCCTGGACGCCGGTATGTTCGTGTCGTTCAGCGGGATCGTCACCTTCCGCAACGCGGCCGAGGTCCGCGAGGCGGCCGCCCTGTGCCCGGCCGACCGGCTGATGGTGGAGACGGACAGCCCGTTCCTGGCGCCGGTGCCCCACCGTGGCGGCACCAACGAGCCGGCGTACGTGCCGCTGGTGGGCGCCGTGGTGGCCGAGGTCCGCGGGGTCGCGCCCGAGGAGGTGGCCCGGAGCTCCGTGCTCGCCGCTTCCGCCGCCTTCGGGATCTCCTTGCAGGGCAGTGCAGGAAGCACATACCCCGGCTGACCTGGGGTTCCGCTGCGCCGGACCGGGTCGCCGGCCCGCTGACCAGGGGCCGGGGAAATTCGCGGGGGCCTGCACCTGCGGCCACCAGGGATGACGCGCCAAGCAGCGCTCCGTGGCGGTGCCCGGGTTTGCACGGCTCGCGGCGCCTTTCCTAGCTTCGCGCCAACTCCCGGGCCGGTGGTGTCGGCCCGCCCCGGGTGGCATGTCCCCGGAGAAGGGTGGAGCCCTGAGGACACGAACCACCGGTGGGAGGCGCGCGGCGCTCGCCCTGCTCTTCAGCGGAGCGATCGTGGGTGCCCCCCTCCTGCTGCTGCACGCACCCGTACCCGTGGCGGACGCCTCGGCGCGGCAGGCGACCGTCGCCGTCCCCCGGGCGGCCGGCACGGCCGGGGACGGCTCCGAGCTGGTCGGCTACCACGCCAATCCCTCGGTGCCCTCCTTCCCCGTGGGGGACGGGGCGTCCACAACGCCCCCCACGGCGGTCCCCACGACCACCACCACCTCCACGGCGCCTCCGCCTACCACCACCACGACCACCCCCGCACCCCCGCCCACCATCACCACCTCGGTGCCGGCACCGGCGGCCGTGACCGGCACCGGCGGCTCGGTGACCGGGGAGGCCACCTGGTACTCGGAGGCACCGCCCGGCGGCTGTGCCAGCCCCACGCTCCCCTTCGGGACCGAGGTACAGGTGACCAACGTGGCCGACGGCGCCACGACCTCGTGCGTGGTCGACGACCGGGAGGCGTCCAATCCCGGACGCGTGCTCGACATGTCCTACTCGGGGTTCTCGGTCATCGCCGACCCGTCCCAGGGCGTGGTGACCGTCACCCTCTCCTGGTAGGCACCGTGGCCCGGTGACGCTGGGCCGCCCGGAGGTGCAGCGGCTCCTGGAGGAGCGGGGGCTGCGACCGAGCCGCGCGCTCGGCCAGCACTTCGTGGCCGACCCCAACACCGTCCGGCGGGTGGTGCGTCTTGCCGGGGTGGAGCCGGGCTCGGCGGTGGTGGAGGTGGGGCCCGGGCTCGGCTCGCTGACCCTCGCCCTGGCGGACGCCGGCGCCGCCGTGGTGGCGGTGGAGGTGGACCCGGCCCTGGCCGCGGTGGTCCGGGAGGCGGTGGCCGGCCGGCCGGTGGCGGTGGTGGAGGCGGACGCGCTCCACGTGGACTGGGAGCGCCTGCTGGCGGGGCCGGTGCCCGGCAGCCCGGCCGGCGCCGAGGCGTGGTCGCTCGTGGCCAACCTCCCGTACAACGTGGCCACCCCGCTCGTGGTCGAGGTGCTGGAACGGGCCCCCCGGGTGCGGCGCCTGCTGGTGATGGTCCAGCGCGAGGTGGGGGAGCGGCTGGCCGCCGCCCCGGCCTCGGCCGCCTACGGCGCGGTCTCGGTCAAGGTGGCCTACTGGGCCACGGCGTCGGTGGTGGGGCGGGTCCCCGCCACGGTGTTCGTCCCGAGGCCGAGGGTGGAGTCGGCGCTCGTGCGCATCGACCGTCGTGACGCCCCGGCGGTGCCGGCCTCGGTGGTGGGCTACGACCGCTTCTCGGCGGTGGTGCGCGCCGGGTTCGCCCACCGCCGGAAGATGCTCCGACGGGCCCTGGCCGGGGTGGTGGCGCCGGAGGCGTTCGCCCTCGCCGGGGTGGCGCCCGAGGCCCGGGCCGAGGAACTGGACGTCGAGGCCTGGGGG
>JBOGGH010000294.1:0-4234 GCA_050743905.1 Acidimicrobiales bacterium | reverse complement strand
GCCCTACCGCCAGGTCGCCGCAAGACTAGGTCGTGGCCGGCAGGCCACCGCTCCGCTGCCGTCCCTCGCGCCTGGGCCCGCCCACCCGCACCCCGGGCGTTACCATCGCCGGCAGCAGTCGACACGACCCCGATCCGGAGAACGGAGGCCGATGCCCAACCCCGAGCTGCAGGTCCTCGACCCGTCCACGCTCCCCCATCTCTCCGGGCGGTTCGCCCCGGTGCACACCGAGACCGATGCCGCCGACCTCGAGGTGGAGGGCAGCCTGCCCACCGACCTCGTAGGGGCCTACGTCCGTAACGGTCCCAACCCGAAGTTCGCGCCGTTGGGCAGCTACACCTACCCGATGGAGGGCGACGGGATGCTGCACGCCGTCTGGATCGAGGACGGCCGCGCCCGCTACCGCAACCGGTGGGTGGAGACCCAGGGCCTGCGGGCCGAGGAGCGGGCCGGGCGGGCGCTGTTCGGGGGGATCATGACCCCGGCCTTCGTGGACCAGTCGTTGCTCGGCAACGATCACGATCCCGGCTGGCCGCTGAAGCTGGACGCCTTCATCAACGTGGTCCGGCACGGCGGCCGGCACCTCGCCCTCGAGGAGGGGACGCCGCCGTACGAGGTGACGTCGGGCATGGAGACGGTGGGTCGCTACGACTTCTCTGGGGGCCTGCCGGACGGCATGACCGCCCACCCCAGGATCGACCCGGTGACCGGCGAGATGGTGGTGTTCCGCTACGACCTCACCGAGCCGTACCTGACGTGGGCGGCGATCGCCGCCGACGGCACGGTGGCCCGGCCGGCCACCGTCGTCCCCGAGGTCGACCGGTCGATCATGGTCCACGACTTCACCATCACCGAGCACTACGTGGTGTTCGTGATGGGCCCGGCCGTCTTCGACCTCGACGCCCTCACCTCCGGAGGGTCGCTGCTCCAGTACCGACCGGAGCTCGGGACCCGCGTCCTGCTGGTCCCCCGGGACGGCTTGAGCCCAACCGTGACCTTCGAGCTGGAGGCGTTCTGGGTCTGGCACTTCGCCAACGCCTACGAGGAGGCCGGCCCGGACGGTGGGACCCGGGTGGTGGTCGACTTCCCCTGGTGGGGCCGGCTTGGGCTGGCGGTGAAGGACGAGGGGCCGGCGCCGGGCGCCTTCAGCCGGCTGGTCCTGGACGCGGCCGGCGGCAGCCACACGCTGACCCACCTCGACGAGCTCAAGACCGAGTTCCCACGGATCGACGACCGCCTGACCGGGCGGCCGCACCGGTACCTGACGGTGGGCGGGGACGTGGGGGCCGGCGCCGAGCTGTTGACCAGGGGCGAGCACAACCGCCTGCTGCGGTACGACATGGTGGCCGGCACCACCGTCGACCACGACCCCAGGGCGTCGGTCGGCGAGGTGGTGTTCGCCCCCCGGGAGGGCTCGACCGGGGAGCTGGACGGCTACTACCTGACCTTCGGGACCTCCCTGGACGACGGCCGCTCCGCCCTCTACGTCTGGGACGCCGGGGAGTTCCCGTCGGCGCCCCGGGCGCGGGTGCTGGTCCCGACGAGGGTCCCGAACGGCCTGCACGGGAACTGGTTCGCCGGCGACGTCGCCCCGGCCTGAGCGGCGCCCGCGCCCGCCAAGGTCGCACGAGCCAACGGCGACGGCCACACGCCACCTCGCCCCCGCCGGCACCGTCGCGGGAGAACCGCCGGGGACCGGCCCACGACAGGATGGGCACGGGCGATGCTCGGCTTGGCGAAACCCACTCGGGTCCTCGCGGCTGCAGCGCGCCCGTCCGTAACGTCGCCAATCGGGCAGTTCAGGGCACTCCGGACGTGAACCGAGGGTTACCGTAGCCAATAGGAGCGGCTGGGCTTGCGGGTCAAGACGCAGCACCAAGAAGACCTGAGGGTCTCGACAGTCACGACATACGGGACGTCGGGTCAATCGGTCAGTTGCGGTACGCATCCCGCCGGTGGGCCACATCAAGGACCCGAACGACGCCGGCGTCGTCGTCGATCGTGTACCGCACCCGGTACTCGCCCCGCCTGGCCCGCCACTCCCCCGCGAACGATGCGCTGAGCGGTGCGCCGACGCGCTGGGGGTTCTCGGCCAGTGGCCCGAGGATGAATTCGAGACACGCGATCGCGACCGCCTCGGGGAGCTCCTCTGCCAGCCGGCGGCTCGCTGATCGGGCCATCTCGACCCGGTAGCTCACCCGGCCGACGTCGGCTCTGACCGGAGCCCAGCAAGCATCGAGCGCAGCTCCTCCTCGCCCACTACGTCGCCCCGCTCGACTTCGGCCCTCGCTTCGACGAGGCGGGCCTGCGCCTCAGGGTCGGCCAGCAGCTCCAAGGTGGCTTCCATCGACTCCAGGTCCTCGGCGGCCATGAGCACGACGTACTCGCGCCCGTTCTTGGTCACCTGGACTCGCTCATGGGTGGTCGCAACCTCATCGGCAATCTCCGAAAGGCGGGCCTTGACCTCCGAGAGCGGGAGGATCGTCATAGACCACGATTGTAGTCCACCGGGGGGATCGAACCGACACGCTCTCGGTAAGGGTCCTGTTCCACTCTCCGGGTCCAGGTGGGAGCGGTGCTCAGACCGCCATGGCTACCGATCAGCAGCCATCCTTTGCCGAACGTTGACATTGGCGACGGCCGCTCCGTTTCGTGGCGCCAATGACGCACCTGCCCAGCAGCGCCACCAACCCGGACCCAGGTCAGCACCAGACGTCAGTGCGGGCCGAAGTGGTCCGAAAGGGACCAGGGGTGGCTTCGTCGTATCTGACGTGAACAAGGTGCGACGGCGCCCGCAGTGTGCCCCCTCTACACTCCCTCCATGCCCCGCAAGCGCCTCTACCTGTCCGGCGACGCCAAGGCCGACGCGCTCCTGACCACGACACCGCTGGCGCTCGTGATCGGCCTGGTCCTGGACCAGCAGATCCCGCTGGAGTGGGCCTTCAAGGGGCCACACGAGCTCAGCGAGCGCCTCGGCACCTCGCTGGACGCGGCGGCGATCGCCGCCATGGACCCCGAGAAGCTGGTGGCGGTGTTCTCGCGCCGCCCGGCCCTGCACCGGTACCCGGGCTCGATGGCGGCGAGGGTCCAGGCCCTCTGCCGGACGGTGGTGGACGAGTACGGCGGCGACGCCGCCACGATCTGGACCACCGCCCGCGACGGCAGGGACCTTCTGGCCCGGGTGAAGAAGCTCCCGGGGTTCGGGGACCAGAAGGCCCGGATCTTTGTGGCGCTGCTCGGCAAGCAGCTCGCCGTGGCGGCGCCCGGCTGGGAGGCCGCCTCGGCGCCCTTCGGCGAGCCGGGCAGCCACATGTCCGTGGCGGACATCGTGGACGCGGCGAGCCTGGCCGAGGTGAGGGAGCACAAGCAGGCGATGAAGGCCGCTAAGAAGGCCCAGGCGGCCGGGGCTACGTGACCGTCGGCCTGGCCGACCGTCGCCTGTATCTCTGCACCCCTGATCGCCCGGATCTCGAGGCCTTTGTGGCCGCCTGCGTGCGCGGCGGCGTGGACGTGGTCCAGCTCCGCGAGAAGCACCTGGACGCCCGCCCGCTGCTGCGGCGGGCGGCGGCCCTGCGGCGGGCCTGCCACGACCTCGGCGTGCCGATGGTGCTGAACGACAGGCCCGACCTCGCCCTGGAGGCCGGCGCCGACGGCGTCCACGTGGGTCAGGACGACGCGCCTCCCTCCCTGGCCCGCCGCATCCTGGGGCCTGGCGCCGTGGTGGGCCTCTCCACCCACGGCCCGGACGACCTCGCGGCGGCGGGCGGCGAGCCGGTGGACTACCTGTCGGCCGGGCCCGTGGTGCCCACGCCCACCAAGCCGGGCCGACCGGGCACCGGCGCCGCGTACGCCGCCCTCGCCACGAGCCGCGCCGCGGTGCCCGTCTTCGTCACCGGCGGCGTCTCGGTCGGCACCGTGCAGGGCCTGGTGGACGCCGGGGTCCGACGGTTCGTGGTGGTGCGGGCCCTGACGGAGGCCGCCGAGCCCGAGCAGGCCGCACGGGCGCTGCGCCGGGCCATCGACCAGGCCCTGGCCCGCCGGGACGAGGCCGCGCCGACCGCGGCCGCGCAGGACGACGCCGCACCAGGCGCCGGGACCGGCGCCCACGGGGGAGAGAAGATGGCGCAGTGAGCGATCCCCGCCCCGTCCACGACTGGGAGGACTCCTACCGCGGCCCGCCGCCACCGTGGGACATCGGTCGGCCCCAGCCCGCCTTCGTGCGCCTGGCCGAGGC
>JBOGGH010000293.1:0-4263 GCA_050743905.1 Acidimicrobiales bacterium | reverse complement strand
CCTCGGCGGGGCCGCCGCCACGGCGGACCACCACCACCACCACGAACGCGCCCCACATGGCCACCGTGGACGGCGTGGCCGTCCCCGTGTCGCCGGCGATCGTGGCCGAGAACCGGAAGGCGGGCCACGCCTGGTGGGTGACCACCCCGCAGGACCCCGGCGACATCTGGGGCTACGCCAGCCAGGCCAGCGCCGAGGTGGGGGACACCGTGACCCTCTTCGTGAGCACCCGGGCCTCCACCTTCCACGTCGAGGCGTACCGCATGGGCTACTACGGCGGCGCCGGCGGGCGCCTGGTCTGGCAGTCGGGCGAGGTGAAGGGCGCCGCGCAGCCCACACCGGCGGTGGTCTCGCCCACCAGCACGATCGAGTGCCAGTGGGATCCGTCGATCACCGTGAAGGTCGCCGGGGACTGGCCGCCCGGGGCCTACCTGCTCAAGCTGGTGGGCACAGGGACACAGCAGCAGTTCGTGCCGCTGTGCGTGCGGGACGACGCCTCGAGGGCGGCGGTGGTGGTCCAGCACAGCGTCACCACCTGGCAGGCGTACAACCGGTGGGGCGGGTACAGCCTCTACTACGGGAACCTCGACGGCTCGCTCTCGTTCACCCACGCGCCCGGCGGCGGCGACTTCACACACCGGGCCCGCGTGGTCTCCTTCGACCGGCCGTACGACTACGACTGGGCCTCGGGCGCCGCCGACTTCGTGGGCAACGAGCTGCCGGTGATCTTCCACGCCGAGCACCTCGGTCTGGACGTCACCTACTGGACCGACCTGGACCTCCACGCCCGGCCGGGCCTGCTCGACCACCACAAGGCACTGGTGAGCCTCGGCCACGACGAGTACTGGTCGCTGCCGATGCGCGACGCCGCGCAGTCGGCGGTGGCCAAGGGGGTGAACCTGGCCTTCCTCGGGGCCAACGCCTGCTACCGCCAGGTCCGGCTCCAGCCGTCGTCGGTGGGCGCCGACCGCCAGCAGGTCTGCTACAAGGACGCCACAGAGGACCCCATGCTCGGCGTGAACGACGCCGTCGTCACCGGGCCCGCCTGGGACGCGCCGCCCACCTCCTGGTCGGAGAGCGAGCTCATCGGCAGCATGTACCAGGACGTGGCGGCCACAGCCGACATGGTGGTGGCCGACCCGTCCTCGTGGCTGCTCGCCGGGACCGGGATGACGGCCGGCCAGCACCTGCCCCACGTGGTGGTGGGGGAGTTCGACCGCTACGTCCCCGGCGGGCCGGGGCCCGCCAACGTCGACGTGGTGGCCCACTCGGTGGTGCCCAACCGCGGCGACAACTACTCGGACGTGACCTGGTACACGGCCAACGGCGGCGGCGGGGTGTTCGACAGCGGCAACGCCAGCTTCGTGGGCAACCTCGTGGACTGCCCCCTGATCCCCCCCAACGTGCTGCCCGAGGCCGACCCCGCCGTGAGCTCGGTCCTCCAGCGGGTCATGCTGAACCTGTACTCGGTGATCGGCGTGGGCCCGGCCGCCGAGACCCAGCCCTCCCAGGGCACGTGGCAGGCGGCCTACGCCGGCTCGGGCACCGTGGCCACCCCCTCCCTGAACAACGCCTCCTGAGCTGCACCTCCTGAGCTGCACCTCCTGAGCTGCACCTCCTGAGCTGCACCTCCTGAGCCGCGCCCGGGTCAGCGGCGGATGGCCAGGGCCGCCATGTCGTCCTCGTTGTCCTCGCCCACGAGGTCGCCCACCACCCGGTCGAGCAGCGCCGCGGCCGTGGGGGCGCCGTGGCCGGCCACCGACGCCAGTTGTGACAGCCCGTCGTCGATGGACCGGCCGCGGTGCTCCACCAGGCCGTCCGTGTAGGCGAGCAGGGTGGAGCCCTCCGGGAACGCGACGACGAGGGACTCGTAGTGGTGGGCCACCACGCCGAGCGGGGGCCCGGTGGGCAGCGCGGCGAACGTGGCGCCCCCGGGGCCGACCACGAGCGGGGGGAGGTGGCCGGCCGAGGCCAGGACCAGTTCCGGGCGGCCGAGGTGGAACGCGCCCACCAGGACCGTGGCGAAGTGGTCGTCGGCACCGATGTCGATCTCCTCGTTGGCACGGTCGAGGATCTCCGAGGGCGACGCGCCCAGCCGGGCCAGGGCACGCGTCAGGTGCCGCATGGCCCCCATCACGCTCGCCGCGGCCACGCCGTGCCCCGAGACGTCGCCCACCACGAAGACCACCCTGCCTCCGCCGACGGTGATCAGGCTGTACCAGTCGCCCCCGATCTCCACGCCGGTGGCCGCCGGGAGGTACCGGGCGGCGAGGTCGAGCCCGGGCACGTCCGGCAGCGCCTTGGGCAGGAGCGCGTGCTGCAGGGTGGTCGCCACCTCACGCTCCTGGCGGTAGAGCTGCCGGTTGGCCACCGCGAGCTGCTCGGCGAAGTCCCGCCTCCGGACCATCCACTCGGTGGTCCCGGCCGCCGTCGCGGTGAGCACGATCCCCACGCCGAGCAGCGCCCACGGCAGGTACTCCGTCCACGGCCCCGAGAGGGAGCCCCGGGGGGAGACCACCAGCGTCAGGGTGCTGGAGCCGAAGACCACGGTGGAGGTGGAGACGGTCCCCGACAGCGGCGTCGGCACGTTGGCGCCGATCAGCGCGGCCCCGTCCACGTGGCGGCCGTAGTAGACGGCGAACTCGAGGTCGCGTCCGATCACGCCGTCGGGGAGGTGGACGACGTCGTGCAGCGGGAACTGCTGCGACGCTCCCACCACGTAGGCCTCGCCACCGGCCTGGGCCGACATGAAGTAGCCCAGCCGCTGCACCCGGCGACCGACCACCCGCGTGGTGACGAGCGACGTCGAGCCCGCGGCACGGACGAAGACCGAGGCGGCGACGGTGCTGTGGACGCTGTGGATGGACGGGGCGCCCACGTGGTCGAGGACGTGGGGGACGCCGCCGTCCACGGCCACCAGCACGGCCGAGGCGTAGGGCCCGGAGGGCGCCAGGGACGGGTCGATCGACCGGACGAAGGTGGCCGCCGGGTCCGGGGACTCGGCCACGAGGCCGGCCACCCGGCCGAGCTGGGCCTCGAGCTGGGCCGGCGCCGTGGCCAGCAGGGACGCCGAGAGCCGGGACTCGAGCGTGGTGAGCCGCTCCTCGTTGTTGTGGTAGCTGATCGCCGACGCCACCACCAGCACCGCCGTGACCACCAGCCCGGCCACCAGCACCACGACCGTCAGGAGGTGCAGGCGCCGGCCCGTGGTGCTCCGGCGCGGGTGGGCCGTCCCCGGGGGGTCGGGAACGACCGGGGAGCGGGGGGCCGCCGCCTGGCGCCGCAGCGGGGTCACCGTCGGGACCCACCGGTGGCTCGCATGGTCCGTGCCGGTATACCACGCAACGGGCCGATCGCATCGCCCGCCGGGCGGCCGCGTGTGGCCTCGTCCGGCCCGGCACATAAGGTTGGCTGATGCCGCTGCCCGAGCCGTGCCCCGAGCTCGGCGCGCTGGACCTCCTGGTCAGCGTGGGCGAGCTCGGGTCGATCAGCGCGGCGGCCACCGCCCACGGCGTCACCCAGCCGGCGGCCAGCATGCGCCTGCGGACCCTCGAGCGCGTCCTGCGGCTGCAGCTCCTGGAGCGCTCGACGGCCGGGTCGCGGCTCACGCCCGCCGGGGCGGCCACGGCGGAGTGGGCTGGGAGCGTGCTCCACGCCATGCGCTCCCTGCTGGCGGGCGCGGCGTCGCTCAGGTCGGGCCGGGCCTCCGAGGTCCACGTGGCGGCGAGCCTGACGGTGGCCGAGTACCTCTTCCCCCGGTGGCTCGAGCAGCTCACGTCGGTGCTCCCGGACGTGGGGGTGTCCCTCACGATGGGCAACACCGAGCGCGTGGCCGCGCTGGTGGGTCGCGGCGAGGTGGAGCTCGGTTTCATCGAGGGGGCGCGGCCGCCGGGGCGGCTGCGCTCCAGGGCCGTGGCCGACGACGAGCTGGTGGTGGTGGTGGGCTCCGGCCACCCCTGGGCACGCCGGCGGCGGCCGGTCACCCCGCAGCGTCTGGCCGCCACCCCGCTGGTGCTGCGGGAGGTGGGCTCGGGCACCCGGGAGGTGCTGGCCCGCGCCCTCGGGCGCGTGGGCCTGGCGCCCACGCCGGCCGTGGTCATGGGATCCACCACCGCCATCAAGGCCGCCGTCGTGGGCGGCGCCGGCCCGGCCGTGGTCTCCCAGGCGGCGGTGCGGGCCGAGCTGCGCTCCGGCCAGCTCGTGGCCGTGCCCTGCGAGGGCCTCGACCTCCGGCGGGCGATCCGGGCCGTGTGGGCGCCGGAG
>JBOGGH010000292.1:0-4265 GCA_050743905.1 Acidimicrobiales bacterium | reverse complement strand
GACGGGTTGGTCGGCGAACTGCCGGCAGGCCCGCTGGGAGAGCACCACGTCGAAGAAGTCCCGCCCGGTGCCCCGGCTCCCGCCCATGCCGGCCGAATCTATCCCCAGACCCGCCCCCGCCCCCCCCGCCCCCCCCCCCCCCGCCCCCCCAGCCCGCCCCGGCCCCGGCCCGCCCTCCCGGCTCCCCGGTGCCCCGGCCCGCCCCGGCCGGGCGGATGGCCGGCCGCCGGGCCCGTGGCCTACATTCGGCCGATGATCCGCTACGCCGTCGGCGACGACTCGGTGGCCAGGCTCGTCCTCGACCGCCCCGAGGCCAAGAACGCGCTCACGGTGGAGATGCGCGACGAGATCGTCAGTCGTGTCCGGGAGGCCCGGGCCGACCGCCAGGTGCGTGCGCTCCTGGTGACCGGCGTGGGTGACGCCTTCTGCGCCGGGATGGACCTGCGTGCCTCGACGGTGTCCGGCGCGGGGCGGGAGGGGTTTGACCCCCGGGCCACCAGCGAGGCGCTGCGCGCCGGGGTGCAGGCCTTCGTCCGCGAGCTCTGGGAGCTGGACAAGCCCACGGTGGCCGCCGTCAACGGCACCGCGGTGGGACCGGGAGCGCACCTGGCGCTCGCCTGCGACTTCGTCCTCGTCTGGCAGCAGACCCGCTTCGTGTGGTCGTTCGCCCGGTGGGGCCTGGTGGTGGACGCCGGCGGGGCGTACCTGCTGCCGCGCCTCGTAGGCCTGCCCAGGGCCAAGGCGATGGTCATGCTGGGGGAGGGGGCCAAGGGGCAGGAGGCGGTGGACCTGGGCCTCGCCTACCGCTGCGCGCCCACCCAGGAGGTGCTGGCGGGGGAGGCCGACGCCCTGGCGGCCCGCCTCGCCGCCGGTCCGGTCCGGTCGCTCGGCCTCTCCAAGCAGCTCCTCAACCGGACGTTCGAGTCCGACCTGGCGTCGTCGCTCGACCGCGAGGCCCACGCCCAGGCGATGGCGGCCACCTCGCCGGAGATGGCCGAGGGGATGGCGGCCTTCGCCGAGCGCCGCGACCCGGACTTCCGCGGCTGCTGACGGCGCCGCGCGCACCCATCCCCGGCCACCGGTGACGGACCTCGGCCGCCAAGTCCTGCCGCTGAACAGGCCGAGCTCTCCCGTGTTGTGCGTCGAGATGGATCACGCCGTGACGTGCTGTCGACGGCGCTTGTGGGAATCTGGTGGAGTGCCGGATGTACGACGCGCTGCGGGGCTTACCTGATGAGCGCCACCGCCTACGAGATTCGCGACGGCAAGGCAACGTTCGGCGGTCGGACGCTGGCTGCATGGGTTCCTGCCGTGGTCGGGATGATCGCCAACGTCGTCGATCCGGAGAGGGTGATCCTGTTCGGCTCCGTGGCTCGCGGGGACGACGGCCCCGATTCCGATCTCGACCTGATGATTGTGCTCGGCGCCCTGGACTACGAGCGACGGCACGAGGTGGAGGCCGAGCTCTACCACGCGCTCGGCGGTGCGCTGCCGGTCCAGGTGTTCGTGACGGACGACCGCGAGTGCGAGCGGCGCCGTGACGTGGTGGGCTCGATGCACTATTGGCCGCTTCGGGAGGGGCGGGTCGTGTATGCGCGAGCTGCCTGACAACAATTTCGACGAGGCACGCCGGTGGATGGCGAGCGTCGAGGGCGATCTTCGGGCGATGCGCGCGCTCCAACGGGACTCGTTGTCGCCCGGCAGGATCGTGTGCTTTCTTGCCCACCTGGCAGTCGAGAAGGCACTGAAGGCGGTGCTCATCGACACCGGTATCCCTTTCCAGAAAACCCACAACCTCGTGCACCTCCATGAGATGTGCGTGGGAGCCGGTCGACTCACCGGCCTGGACGTGCAACCTCTCGGAGCGCTGAACCCCTGGGGCATCGACGGTCGCTACGCCGAGGACGATCCGCGCGACGCCGATCGATCCTTTGCCCAGAGGATGACGCACGCCGCGGAGAACGTGGTGGCGATGGTGCGGGCAGAGCTCGAAGAAGGGGGTCGGCGACCGGGCCGCGATGGATAACCGGCGCCGGATGGACGGGGTGTCCGGGGTGTCCGGGGCGCCCGGGTCAGGCGCCGGCGGTGAGCAGCATGCAGCCGCACGTGTAGCCGCCGCCGGCCGCCACCGCCGCCACCTCGGGACGCCTCGGCACCTGGCGCTCGCCCCCGTCGCCGCGGAGCTGGACCACCGCCTCGTGGAGGAACCCGTAGCCGTGGAGGCGGCCGCCCGAGAGCTGGCCGCCGGCCGTGTTCAGGGGGAGGGGGCCGTCCAGGGCGATGCGGGCGCCGCCCTCCACGAACGGCCCGCTCTCGCCCACCGGGCAGAGGCCCACGGCCTCCAGCCAGAGCATCGTCAGGTAGCTGAACCCGTCGTAGATCTCCGCCACCTGGACGTCGGCCGGGGTGAGCGACGTGCGGGACCACATCTGGGTGGCGGCGTCGGCACCCACCAGCCTCGTGAGGTCGCTGACCTGGTCCCAGCTCGGGCGGTCGTGCAGCGCGGCGCCCACCGCCTCCACGCCGACGGGCGGGTGGCGCAGGTCCCCGGCGGCCTCCCGGCGGGACACCACCACCGCCGTCGCCCCGTCGCACGGCACGTCGCAGTCGTAGAGGCGGAGCGGCGTGGTGATCATCCGCACGCCGAGGTAGTCCTCGAGCGTCATCGGGTCGCGGTAGACGGCGTTCGGGTTGCGCGCGGCGTTGCGGCGTGCGTTGAGGGCGATCTGCGCGAGCTGCTCCTCGGTGGTGCCGTAGCGGGCCATGTGGGCCTGGGCGAACATCGCCACCCAGCAGGCGGGGGAGGCGGAGCCGAACGGCAGCGACCACTCGGTCATCCCCGACGCGTACGGGCGGCCGCCCCCGCCCCCGCCACCGTCCCCGCCGCCCGGGGGGCCGAGGCTGGCCCGGCCGCCGGTGCCCTGGGCGCTCCCCTCCCAGACCGACCGGAAGCAGAGAGCGTGGTCGCAGAGCCCGGCCCCCACCGCCAGGCACGCCTTGATGACCGACCCGAGCTGGCCGGAGGTCTCCACGCCGCTGTCGTACCAGCCGACGTCGAGCCGGAGGGCGTCGATCACGTCGTAGGCGCCGGCGCCGCTGAACCCTCGCGGGACGGCCATCGGCCCGGGGTAGGTGGAGAGCCCGTCGATGTCGTCGAGCGCCAGCCCGGCGTCGTCCACCGCCGCCAGGCAGGCCTCCAGCGTGAGCTCGAGCGGGTCCCGCCCCAGCCGGCGCCCGATGGCCGACTGGCCGATGCCGGTCACCGCGCACCGGCGCTCCACCACGTCGTCAGGCCGGGCCACGGTCACCTCCCGCCGTGCCTCCCGCCGTGCCCCCTGCCGGTTCGAACAGGGGCAGCCAGACGTCGCCGTTCGGGTCCTCGTGGTGCTCGAAGACCACCCGGACCTCCATGCCGACGTGCACGTCCGCCGGCTCGCAGTTGACCAGGTCGGTCGTGAGGCGGAGGCCGGCCTGCTCCACGATCTCCACCAGGCCGATCACGTAGGGAAGCGGGACCCCCGGGAGCCACGGGTGGTGGTTCACGGTGAAGCTGGCCACCGTGGCCCGGCCGCTCACCGGCTCGGGCGCCACGTCCGTGGAGCGGTCCCGGGGGCAGACGGGGGCCGGCGGGTGGAGGTAGTAGCCGCAGGAGCGGCAGCGCAGGAGCACCAGGTGGCCGTCGTGGCCTCCCTGCCAGAAGTGGCGGTTGCGGTCGGTGAGCTCCGGGAGGATCCGGAACGGGGCGTCGCTCACCGGGCGTCCCTCACGCTCGTCCCGCCCCGTGCATCGGCGAGATGCTGGCACAGCCGGCGGGCCGCCCGCAGATCCCGCGGCGCGGCCGCTTGTGCGCGCCGTCCGCGGTTGGTTGACTGAGCCCCCGCCGGGCATCGGGCGGGGAGGGGGTCGAGTGGAGGAGCGGCGAGCGGGCGGCCGGTCGATCGGCGACGTGCTGGTCGAGGCCGCCGCCCTCGACCCGGACCGCCCGGCGCTCGTTCTGGCCGGCGAGGCCACCACTTACGGCGAGCTGTCCGATGCCGTGGACCGGTGCGCGGCGGGACTGGTGGCGTGCGGGGTGTCGCCGGGCTGGCGGGTCCCGCTGGTGGACGACGCCTCGGTGCTCTCGGTGGCCGCGCTCGTGGCGCTGGCGCGGACCGGGGCGGCGGCGGCGCTCATGAACCCGCGGCTCACCGCCGGCGAGCTCCAGGCCCTGCGGGAGGCGGCCGGTGCGGCGCCGGTGGGCGTGGCCGGCGCCGCCTACGCGGGGG
>JBOGGH010000291.1:0-4273 GCA_050743905.1 Acidimicrobiales bacterium | reverse complement strand
GCCCCTTGGCTCGGACCCCATTACAGGGCCTTCATCGCTACTACGAGCAGGTCCGCCCCTGTGCCCCGCATCGGTACTCTTGCGCTTGCGGTCTTCGCCGCTTGCGGGTCTCCCTCTTGCGACCAGGGGGCCACCAGCACCCATTTCGACTGGCCGTCGCTATCGGGGCGACAGGTTCTCCTGTTCCATGCCAGCGCCTGCGACGAGCTCACGCCACCTATACACCGGGCACCACCAGGGCCACGAGCAGGCTGCTCCCTGGCTACCGGCCCACCCCGAAGGGCGCGCCGTTGTCCCGGGACCACCCACAGGTCCCGGTTTCGATGCCATTGCGATTTCTTACGATGCGTCAGCAGTGGTTCACACACGTTCGTCTTCACGTCACCTACCTGACCCGCTGATTGCGGGCCTTCTCCGCAGTCGCTTCCCACCCCGGCTCTTGACCGGCATGACACTGCGGTGGTTTGGGATCTCCGCCTGCACGGCGACCCCGGAGGACCTACCTCCATCACTGGCACAGCACGGTTCATGCTGGCGACCTTCTACATCGTCATCACTTTCCTTTCAGGACACACATGGGTGCCGAAAACCCGACTGGGGCGCTGACCAGGACTTGTGTGTCGTCCGCCAGACGCTTTCCCACCCGTAGTACTACCGGAGGTTGGTCCCGGGTTGCCCGACGAGTACTCGACGTGCCAAAGAACCTCATTTGGTGCTCCGAACAGGGGACGACGTGCTCCACGGCACCGAGGCGGCGCACTAGCGCATCACACGATGTATAATGAGGCCATGAAACGCACCACCATCATGGCGGACGAAGCGACGGTCGACCGCCTGCGCCGCCTCGCTGGTCAGCGCGGTGTCTCGTTCGCCCAGGTCGTGCGGGAAGCGCTCGAGGACAAAGCGGAGACGTTCGCGCCCGTGCCGACGAGTCTGGGGGCTGGGGCGTCGTCGCATGGGACCGGAGACACCGCAGGGACTGAAGCCTCCAAACGGCAGCCTCCGCTCACGTGGCGCTGATTCTCGACACCGGCCCCCTCTACGCGTCGCTCGACCGAGACGATCGGGACCATATGCGGTGTCGCCGAATGATCGAAAACGCCCGCGAGCCGCTCGTCGTTCCGGTGCCCGTGCTGCCTGAAGTGGACTACTTGTGCGCCACCCGCCTGGGACCCGGACCGATGGTGGCGCTGCTGCGCGACATCGAGGCGGGTGCCTACCGGTTGGAGCACCTCGATACCGACGACGTATCCCGTGTGAGAGAGCTCGTTGACCGTTACGCCGATTCGGACATCGGCTTCGTCGACGCGAGTGTCCTCGCCGTGGTCGAACGGCTCGAAGAGCCCAAGGTCGCAACGCTCGACCACAGGCACTTCGGGATGCTCAGGCCCCGACACGTGGACGCGCTGGAGCTCCTTCCCGCTGACTGAACCTTGTCTGGCGATTATCGGTAGGACGATCACCATGGGCCCCGAGATTGAGCAGGCGGCCGCCATGGCGCCGCCATATGCAGGGCCAACTACCAGCGTTTTCGCTGAATCAGAGGCGTGAATGTGCGCAAACTATCGATGTCACCTCCACCACATCTCGTAATTCGAACTCGGGCGAAGAAAAGAGCGCGTCAAACGGCGTAGAGTCAGGCGAGCAGGTTGACGCGAGGACCGAGCACCTCACGGGCTCGTACACCACTCATTGGGACTTGACCGTGTCAACCGGCCGCCCGGGTCGGGATTACGGGATGGTCGTCGGCACCCATGACATCCAGCTACCCGCCGGTGGTACAGCGGCCCATTGGCCAGCCGAGCGAGAGAGTCAGGAACCTGTTCGGCCGTGCCACCACGAGGGTGGGGACTGGGTCATGCGAGCGAGGAAGCCGTCCACATCGAACCTGTACGCATCCAACCGACGCCGGGCCAGCTCCCTGTCGCGGTCGTCGAACAGTTCCTCATACCACGGCAAGAGCGCGATCGCCTCGACCGTCATGTCGGGCCGGCTCGCCTCCCACAGCCGCGTGAACCCGTCGGAGGCGTCCTTCGACCGGATGAGGCGGCGACTCGCCTCAGCAGGCCCGTGCTCGGCGACCATCCCCATGAGGTAGGTCGGGTTGTAGCCGATTTCTCGCTTCAACGTTTCCACCCCGTCGGTGAAGTCTTGAAGCAGGTGCTGCTCCGCCGCGTCCACCGTGCCTCCCCTCAGTCGAGTGATGCTATGTGTCAGTCCCCAGGCGAGCATCAAGGAGGGCCCGTCCGAAGGCGCTTCGAGGAGGCGGACGCTTCTAGCAGGAGGCGCTTCACCATTTCGTCCTGCCTAGCGTCACTCGACTCCCTTGCACGTTGACCCATCTGGAACACCTCACGTTCAAAGTCGTCCATCTTCGCTCCTCCTCACTTACCGAGGCTGGATGCCCTGTCGTTAGAAACGGATCACTCAGATGTCTGCCGCCGCGTGTTCGCGCAAGTACTCGCGCAAATATGGCAGAGCGAAGTCGACGTACCCGCGTCGGACGGGTTCGATCAGCTCGGCGGCGATCAGGCGCAGGCGGTATTGGCTGGCGTAGTTGACGTCCACGTTCAACCGTGCCTGGACGTCGGCCATCTTGGAGGGACCGTCGTCTTGTGTCATCGCCAGCAAGAAGGAGCGGTCGATGGCCGAGGCGTCGGCCAGAGCCGGTTCGTGAACGAGGGACCCAAGACGGCGGCGCGCGTTGGTAACGCCCCGCCTTGCGTCGTCGACGGAGATCTCTGCGACCCTCGGGTTCAGACGCCAGGTCTGCGCTCCGACAAGTTGGATGAGAAAGGGGTAACCCTGGGTCCCCTCCACCATGATCGAAAGGGCATCGTCTCCCACCCTGCGCCCCGATGTCTCGACTGGCTGCCGCAGAGCGCGTTCGACGTCTCTCCGTCCGACTGGCCCGAGCGAGTGGCGCTCGGCGCGCCGCAAGAAGGTGAGCACCTGGTCGGCCGTTACGTCGCTCACGGCAGACGCCAAGCCTGCACCCACGAACGCGAGCTCTCTTTCCTCGCGGAAGGGGTGCTGCACCGTGGTGGCGAGCTCTCGCAGCTCGCCGATCTGGTTCCGATGGATCTCGTCCAACGTGACGAGCAGGCCGGTGCTGTTCTCGGCGAGGAGGTCGGCGAGGAGCTCGATCCGGTTGCGCAAACCGGCTTCGGCGAGATGAGTCTCGACCGTGGTCCACGTCACACCACCGACGTTGAACGGCGCCGTGACCCGCTCAGGCGCCGTCGTAGAGCCTCGGGGTCGAACGTCGAGAGCAAGCGAGGTAGATGCTCGCGGGTGATGCGGTGCACGAAGCCCGGGGAGGCGGTCTCGCTCACGACGACCCACCCGAGCGTCTTGGCTCTGTCCTCGACGGCGTTCAGCATCACCGTCTTGCCAGACCCACGAGCACCCGTGTAGAGCGTCGCCCGACCGCCCGATCCCGGGCCGTCCTCCAAGGCCTCGGTGAACTCGTCGAGCAGGTCGTCCCGGCCCACGAGCAGAGGAGGGCTCACCCCGAACGTCGGATGGAACGGATTTGTCACCGCCCGAGCCTACGCGGCCCGTCTAGAGTTCTTTAGAGTCTTTAGAATCGATTAGAGTAGGCGACAGGTCCGGTGCCGGATATTGGGCCGGTGGGTCTGCCCGAGTCGGATAGGGGAGCTGCCGTGCAGATAGCCGTAGCGCACCAGATCGTGCCGTCCGCCGGTGAGGAAGCTGCTGTCCGACCCGGTGGTTCTTCGGTCCAGCGGAGACGTTTGACGCACTCCGGTCACGGACAATCGCCGTCCCGATGGCTCGCTTGAGGGTGGAGCAGGATCTGCCGTCCCGGCTCATCCTCGGCCACCGCCACCTCGAAGCGGTCCTTGCCGAGTACGTCGAGCATTACAACTCGTACCGACCCCACGGTCCCTCAGCCAACGACCGTCCGCCGCTTGCGATGCGACCCCTCCCACCATCGGCGAAGTCGACGTTGCCAAGCTGCGACGAGCCGATCGTCTCGGTAGCCTGATCCACGAATACCGGATGGTTGCCTGAACTGGGCGGACGGAGTTCTCGACACCCACAAGTCCCGGTCGCGGTCAGTGCAGCGGCGCGACGAGCTGATCGATCAGTGCGTCGCGTAGCCAGTCGGCGTATTGGGTCGCGTTCCATTCGAGGACCGTGCGGAGAAGCAGGAAGACGTCGATGCTGCCGACTGCCCACGCCGTGTCGGCGCTGCGGTCGTGATCGTTGCGTAGGTGTTGTTCAGGAACCATGCGGGTCAGGGTTCGGA
>JBOGGH010000290.1:0-4277 GCA_050743905.1 Acidimicrobiales bacterium | reverse complement strand
CCCCTCGCCGGCCCGCCGCCGGCGACGGCGGGGCGGGGCGCGCGGGGCCCTCGGGTACGCTCGGGCCGTGACCGCGGGCGACGGTGCCGAGGAGACGGTCGTGGAGGAGGGGCGCACGCTGCGCGAGCTCGCCGTCGCCCGCTCCCTCGACTCGGCACGCACCCGGGCCGAGAGCCGCGTGCAGCGGTTCATGGACGCGGCGATGGAGCTGGTCAACTCCGGCGCCGGGAGGAACTTCACCGTCCAGGACGTCGTCGCCCGGTCCGGGCAGTCGCTCCGGAGCTTCTACCAGTACTTCGACGGCAAGCACGAGCTGCTGCTGGCGCTGTTCGAGGAGTCGGTCTCGTCCACGGTGGTCCGCCTGCGCCAGGAGGCCGCCGCGGTGGACGACCCGCTGGAGCGGCTGCACGCGTTCGTGGTGGCCTACCACGAGCTGTGCCGGCCCGCCCGCGGGGACGCGCCCCGCGGGGACGCGCCCGGTGGGGACGGGGCGATGGCGGTCATGGCCGAGTTCGCCTGGCAGCTCCTCACCGAGCACCCCAGGGAGGCCACGCGGGCCTTCGCCCCGCTGGTGGCGATGTTCCGCGAGCTCCTGGACGGGGCGGCGGCGTCCGGGGCCGTGCGCGGCGACCTCCGGTCGGACCGCACGGCGGGCGTGGTGCTCGAGGCGATCATGTTCAACGCCATCTCGTCCACCATCGGCGGCTCGTCGGTCCGGGGGGACGGCCGCCGCACCGCCGAGGAGCTCTGGGACCTCGTGTTCCACGGCATCGGGGCCGAGCCGGCCGCCTGAGGTCCGGCCGCTCCCTGCCGGCGCGGCGACCGGCGCGGCGCGCTCAACCGCTCCCGGTGTCGTTGCGGTGGACGCGGCCGCCCTTCATGACGAAGCGCACCTGCTCGGTCACCGTGACGTCGGCCAGCGGGTCGCCCGGCACGGCGATGACGTCCGCCAGCAGGCCCGGCGCCAGCCGGCCCCGGTCGTCCACGTCGATCAGCTCGGCGGCCACCGTGGTGGCGGCCCGGATCGCCTGGAGGGGGGACATGCCCCGGTCGACCAGGGCGACCAGCTCCTTGGCGTTACGACCGTGGGGGATGGCCGGCGCGTCCGTGCCGCAGGCGATCCGCGCCCCCCGCTCGATGGCCCGGCTGACCGTCCGCTTGGCCCGCGGGAACACCTCGGCCGCCTTGGCCTGCAGCTCGGGGGCGGCGCGGGAGACGTCCATCCCGTCGGCCAGGTAGGTGGTGGGGACCAGGAACCGCCGGCGCTCGACGAGGAGGTCGAGCGTCTCGTCGCTCATGAGCGAGCCGTGCTCGATGCAGTCGATGCCGGCCTCGACGGCGGCGCGGACCGCGCCGTCCCCGTGGGCGTGGGCCGCCACCCGGAGGCCTGCCCGGTGGGCCTCGTCCACGATCACCCGCAGCTCCTCGTCCGAGTACTGCTGGGCGCCGGCCGGCCCGGTGTGGGACATCACGCCGCCGGAAGCGCAGCACTTGATCAACATCGCGCCGTGCTTGATCTGGTAGCGGACGGCCCGGCGGATCTGGTCCACGCCGTCGGCCACCCCCTCCTCGACGGTGATCGGCAGCACGTGGGGGGCGAGCGCCTGGAACATGGTGGGGTCCAGGTGGCCCCCCGTGGGGGTGATGGCGTGGCCGGCGGGCACCACCCTCGGCCCGTCCACCCACCCGAGGTCGATGGCGCGTTGCAGGGCCACGTCGAGGAGGATGCCGCCGGTCTGGACGAAGAGGCCGAGGTTGCGCACGGTCGTGAAGCCGGCACGGAGCGTCCGGCGGGCGTTGGCCACCGCCCGGAGCGTGCGGACCGCCGGGTCGTCCTGGACCACGTTGAGCGGGCTGGCGTGGTCGGGCCCGCCCAGGAGCAGGTTGACCTCCATGTCCATGAGGCCCGGGAGGAGGGTGACGTCGCCCAGGTCCAGTGACCGTGCGCCGTCGGGCACCGTGACCGGGCCCACCTCGGCGATCCGGTCGCCCACCACCACCAGCTCGCCGGGCTCCACCAGCTCGCCGCGGTCCACGTCGAGCATGCGGGCGCTGCGGAGGTGGACCACCTCGGGCTGGCGCTGCCGGCCGCTGCGGGGCGGGCTGGGAGGGCTGGGCGGTGGGGGCATGGGCGTGGCTCCGTGGGGCGAGAGGACCGTTCTCAGTCTGCGCAAGCGACCCTATCGCGACCGGGCGGGACCTACTCGGCGGTGGCGTCACCCGCCGGTGCGCCACGACCTTGGCGCGCCAGAAGCGGCAGGTGAAGGGCCGGCGTGGCGTATCCTGAGCACCGTCATGGACCTCCCGTTCCTCCGCCGGTTCAACGCGGCGCTCGACTACCGGGAGCTCGATCCCGACACCGAGGAGGGCCAGTGGTACTACGTGCCCCTGCACGGGGTGGCGCTCGGCGAGGTGGGCGAGGTGCAGACGCACATCCTCCTCTCGGCGTCGTCGGTCCAGGGCGTGACCGGGCCCAGCGGCTCGGGGAAGTCGACCGAGCTCCTGCGCCTCCGCCGCAACCTGGAGGCAGAGGGCTGCTGGGTGGCCTACGTCGACACGCTGCGGTACCTGTCCGAGACCTCGCCGCTGGGCATCGTGGACTTCCTGATCGCCCTGGCCCTCGGCGTCGTCGACGCGCACGACCACCCGGACGAGCCGTCACGCGTGGCCGACCTCTGGGAGCGGATCAAGGGGCTGCGGGTCAACGTGTCGGGGGCCACCGTGGGGGTGGGCCCGGTGGTGGTCGACCTCAAGGCCGAGCTGAAGTCGAACGAGTCGTTCGTGCAGCGGCTGCGGGCCGAGCTCGAACCGAACCTGGCGCAGTTCACCCGCCAGATCCAGGCCTTCATCGCCGAGCAGCTCCCGGCGGAGGGCCAGTCGGTGGTGATCGTGGACCAGACGGAGAAGATCTCGGGCACGCCCACGGTGCACGAGTCGATCCGCGACGTCTTCCTCCACCACGGCGAGCGCCTGCAGGTCCCCGGGGCGCACGTGGTCTACACCCTGCCGCCGTACCTGCCGATCCTGGCGACCGGCATCCTGAAGACGTTCACCGCGCCGGTCCGCCAGGTGCTGAGCGTCACCGTGCGCGACCGGGCGTCGGGTGAGTGGCGTCCCGAGGCCCTGGACTGCCTGCGGACGGTGGTTGCCCGGCGCCAGCCGGCGTGGGAGCGCCTCGTCACGCCGGACGACCTCGACCGGGTGCTGCGGGCGTCCGGGGGCCAGCTCCGCGACCTCTTCCTCCTCCTGCGCGAGGTGATCGCCGTCACCGTCACCCGCGGGGAGGAGCACCCCGTGGACCCCGAGCTGGTGTCCACGGCCATCGGCAACGTCCGCTCCCAGTTCGGCCTGATGACGGCGGAGAGCGCCGAGCTGCTGGAGGCGATCAGGGCGACCTCGGGCCTGTACAAGCCACCGGAGGCCGAGATCCTGAAGGTGGCCGACCTGCTGCAGACCCACGTGCTGCTGGTCCACCGCAACGGTGCGTGGTGGTGGGAGATCCACCCCCTGGCCGATACGTCCCTCGACCTCTGATGCCGGGCCCGGCAGGCCGGCTGGGCGGGCACGGGTGACACGGGCGGCGGCTCCCGGGCGGGACGCCGAGCCGGACGTGCTCTCGCTCTGGCCGGAGGCGGAGCGCGCCTGGGACCGGCTGCGGGCCCAGATGGCGCTCCAGGCCGGCTTCTGGCTCGGGTACGTGCTGTGCGACGACCGGCGGGCGGTGACCGAGATGCAGCGCCGGGCCGCCCGGGTGCTGCGGTCCAGGGCCCTGACCACCCAGGTGCTGGCGCCGGCCACGCCCGACGACCTGGTGGCCACGGCGGCGGTGCTGGTGGACCGGGCCTCCGCCGCCTACGGTCTGACCTGGGTGGCCCCGCTGACCGGCGTGGAGGTGGGGGGACCGGCGCCGGGCGAGGAGGCCTGGGACGACGCGTGGAGCCGCTTCCTGTCCCGCCTGAACGAGCACCGGGAGGGACTGCTGCGGACCCTGACCGGGGGGCTGGTGATCGCGGGACCGAGGCGGCTGGCCGGGAGGCTCGCCTTCCTGGCGCCCGACCTGTGGACGTTCCGCAGCGTGCTTGTGGTGGTCGGCCCGGGCGAGGTGGCCGGGGCGCCCGCCGCGCCGGGCGCCGGCCGCTCCCCCGAACCGGTCCCGGCGAGCCCGGGGACCGATCCCTTCGCCTGGGTGCTGGAGGCGCCCCTCGACCGCCGGGTGGAGCCCTCGCCGGCGGTCGCCGAGCACGTGGCCCGGGCGGAGCGGCTGCGCGCCGCCGGGC
>JBOGGH010000289.1:0-4305 GCA_050743905.1 Acidimicrobiales bacterium | reverse complement strand
CGCCAACGACCGGATCAGCGAGGCAGACGCCCAGCGCCAGCAGATAACCGCCGCCGAGATCTGCCGACGTCTCAAAGACCAGCCCGGCATAATCCTGGCCGACGAGGTTGGCATGGGCAAGACGTTCGTCGCGTTCGCTGTCGCGGTCTCGATCCTCCACGCCACGGGTCGGCGACGTCCGGTAGTTGTGATGGTCCCCCCGGCCGTATCCGAGAAGTGGCCGCGAGACTGGTCCGTCTTCGAAGAGCTATGCCTCTCAGGCGGACCGTCGATCCGTGCGTCAACAGCCGCTGTTCGCCGGGGATCAGAGTTCCTTAAATTCCTTGACGACCCACCCGAGCGCCGTACGCACCTGCTATTCATGACCCATGGCGCGCTCAGTGCTTCGCTCAAAGACCCGTTCATTAGCCTCGCCATCGTCCGCCACGGCTTGCAGTGGCAACGTCGCCTATCTGACCAGCGCGCCGCGTTCCCCCGCTGGGCGGCCCGACTTCTCCGTGCCCCCAAGTTCACAGCAGCACGCACCCGTCGCCTCCTCCAGAGGCCACCATCCACGTGGGCAGGCGAGTGGGAACGCCTCGCCGGGGTCGCCCTCGATGACGAACCTGTTCCCGCGGCAGCCCTCCACGGACTTGCCCACGTCGACTTGAGCGAATTGCGGGCGGCGCTCGCCGAGGTCCCGCTTCGCTCTAGCTCGAACATCGACCAACGTCTTGCCAGGACCCAGGAGCAGCTCAGCAGCGCCATCCAAAGCGTATGGAGTGCATCTCTTCGCCACCTTGGCGAGCGTCTGCCACTGCTCATACTCGACGAAGCCCACCACGCCAAGAACACTAATAACCTCGCCCGCTCGTTCGAGAGCCAAGAAGCGTTGCGAGACGCCAAAGCTGTTTCTGGGAGCGGGCCGCTCGCAGACTTGTTCGAACGGATGCTCTTTCTGACCGCCACTCCATTCCAGCTCGGGCACCGCGAGCTCATCAGCGTCCTTAGCCGCTTCGACGGCGCCCGCGTCGCTCCGGCGGTCAAAGCCGAGCTCCGCACCGATCTCGGCAAGTTGACTCTCGTCCTGGATACGGCCCAAGCGGCTTCGCTGCGCCTCGAGCGCGCGTGGGGCCGACTCACCTCCACTGATTTGGCAGGTCTTGCGCCCGATTGGTGGGATAGCTGCCCCACTGACGCTCCCGAAGGCATCCGTACCTGCGCAGCCCGGATCGGCGAGGCGCGAGATGCCATGTCGGGCGCGGAAGAATTGCTGCGTCCTTGGATCATCCGCCACACTAAATGCAAGCTCCGAACCTACCGTTCCGGCCAGCAAATCCTCACCCCTGGCGCGTCGAGTGCAGGGCTCGAAGTGACCGGACCAGCGATCATGCCGTTCCTGCTCGCGGCCCGAGCTCAAGCACTCGTTTCCCTCCACGGCCTTCGCGACCACCGCGCCACCCACGCGTACTTCGCGGAAGGCCTTGCCTCCAGTTTTGAGGCGTTCGCCGACACCCGTGCGCAGCGGCCTGCCGTAGTTGACGACCTTCCCGATCGACCCAACGACAAACTGCCAGCTGACGTGCAGTGGTACGTCGACAAGATTGCCGCCGCCCTTCCTGCCACCGATCCCGGCAACTGGTCACGCCATCCCAAGCTGAAGGCAACGACCGATGAAACCGTCAACCTGTGGCGACAGGGCGACAAAGTGTTGATCTTCTGCTTCTACCGGGCGACTGGCCGCGCGCTGCGCAGCCACATCTCTCGCTCCCTTCTCGCCGAGATCGCCGCCCGCGGCGCCGCCATCCTCAGTCTCGATCCAGTCGATCAGCCTGCGGTGCTCGCCGCCCTGGAGCAGCGGGCCGACACGCTGCTACGCGCCGATGCCGCCGGCACCCGCGCCGCTACTGAGCGGATCCTGAAGATCTGCGCCAAGGTTGGCGTCAGCGACGTGGACGCGGACCAGATGGTCGACGTGGCCATCCGGTTCATGCGGACCGCTTCGTTCCTGGTTCGTTTCGTGGACCTCGGCGCACGCCGTGGTGCCGACGCCGTCGGCGCAGCCTTCGACCGCGCCGATGGCTCGGGAGTGACACTTGAAGACCGGATCGAGGCATTCGCGGACCTTGTCAGAGGTCTCACTGAGGTCGAACGAAGCGGGATGTGGGACGCTCTGCGAAAGGTTCAGACCGGCAGCATCACCACCGTGGCGCCCGACTTCTACGATCCGGGCGAGGCCGCAACCCGCCGAGAAGCAACGCTCCCCAACGTCCGGCTCGCAAACGGCACCGTGCGCGCCGACTTCCGCCATCGCCTCATGCGCACGTTCAACACGCCATTCTTCCCTGAAGTCCTCATTGCGAGTTCCGTAATGGCCGAAGGCGTCGACCTTCATCTCGACTGCCGCCACGTCATCCACCATGACCTGGACTGGAACCCGAGCGTTCTCGAACAGCGCACCGGTCGCCTCGACCGACTGGGAAGCAAAGCCGAGCGTCACGGCAGCACCATCGTGGTCTACGAGCCCTACATGTCCGGCGCCCAGGACGAGAAGATGTACCGCGTGGTCAAAGACCGGGAACGGTGGTTCAGCGTCGTTATGGGAGAACAACTCGACACGAGTGAGTGGGCCACCGATCACACTGCGGAGCGCATCCCCCTCCCGGACAATCTACTGCAGACGCTGACCGTTGACCTCAGTGTTGGTGCCACAACCTCGCCGCGCTAAAGTGAACCTTTTTCATCCTGCGTTTGCCTCGCGGATCTGCAAAACGTGGATAGCCTTGGCGAGCTGGCCGGCGCGCTAGGGGCAGCAGCGGAGCTTGCGGAGGATGCGCCAGGTCTTGAGCTGGGCGTTCGCGCGCTCACCGGGTGAGCGCAGTTGCGCGTGTGCCTTATTGGCGTCTTTCTGGGATTGCGGTTTGTTCCTGCCCTTGTACGGGACTTTCGCGTGCGCGGCGCCTGGTAGCCCTTATCAGCCAGGACGATCAGCCCGGCGGCCTGCAGCTAGCCCGCCACGTGGTCGCTTTGGCGACGCCGCCACCAGTACTGCGCGGGGCAAGCCCACCAGCGCTGGCACGCCTACGCCGACAAACTGCCCGGATAACGATCTACAACTGCCGTAACTAAGCACAGGTCCGATGATCGTCTACGGTTACGGACAGTAAGGGTGCTCGAAACCTTCCCCAGCGCGGCGATCACGGCAGCGCGGGCACTCCGAGTTGATCGAGCATCGACTGGGCTTCGATCTGGATCGCACTAATGCCTCGATCCAGGTCGGTTCGGAAGGCCCTGGCGTCGCGCATCGATTGGTTTACCTCGTCGATCGCGCGGAGCGCCGCACCGAACTCGGCGTCGAGCTCACCGCGCACCGGGATAAGCGTTGTCCTCGTGATCTCATCGCACCAGGCAAGGACATGGCTTACCCGAGCGTTCCGGCGGCGCACCTTCTCCTTCGCAGCTCGCTCCTCCTGACGCTCCTCTTTGACGACCGCATACACCTCATTGGCAGCGGGAAGTACAGCGCCGCCAAACTTGGCTACCTTTCCGATGCTGTCCGCCCAGCGCACGGCCTGGTACGGCTTGAACTTGATGTTGAGGCGCTTTCCTGCCTTGTAGACGATCTTGTGCCCCGCGCTGCCTGCCGAGTTCTTGATTCCGTCGCCTGCGCCCCAGGCCTCCTGGAAGTCCCTCAGATGCTCGGCCGCTTTCGGACCCCAGCCTGGGACGCGTGGCTGCTTCCGGGTTGGCTGGCGTGCCAAGCCCACGTCTATCGGGATCCCCTGAGTCTCGATATCCCCATGGATGTCCGGGACGAGCAACTGGCGAGTGTGCGGCGACGCCTCAATCTCTCGCACCTCGGAGGTAAACTCGGCAAGCTGAGAATCCAGGGCAGCGCGCACCCGATCCACAAACCCCTGGCGAGCCAAGCTCAACTCGCCGTCCAGAGTCACGAAGGCGGAGCCGAGCCTAGACCGGTCGAGAGCTGGTGACTCCTCGATCGACTCCGCCGTGTCGGCGCAGCGCTCGGCTGCCCGGATGCACGCCGTACGGAACTCGGTCTCCTGCCGTTTGAGGGCCGAGTCCAGGAGCCCGTGGCACGTGGTGAGAGCGCTGCGCTGGCGGGCGAGGACCGTCAGGACTGCTTCCTCGTCGGGATCGTCCGCAAGCACGGCGAGCGCCTCGCCCGCAACTAGGGCAACCTGCTGGAGCGGCACGCGGAAGCGGGCCAAATCACCACGAGCACGGGAGATCCGGTTGATCGTATCCTTAACCTCATCCATCCTCGACGCCGCGACGCGGCGGGCGGACCGCGACGGGTCCGCC
>JBOGGH010000288.1:0-4321 GCA_050743905.1 Acidimicrobiales bacterium | reverse complement strand
GGCGTACACCGACCGCACCCGGGCGCGCCGGAACGCCGGTACCGCGGCCGCCCAGCGGGCGTCCCGCTCCCCCGGCACCGGCGCCGCCACGGCCCGCCCGTTCCGCATGGCCTCGGTGGCCGGCCCGGTCCCGGTGGCCTCCTCCCCACGGAGCAGGGCGCGGGACACGGGCGAGGTGCCGGCCACGGTCCAGCCGTCGCGGGGACCCTCGCCGACGACGGTCACGGCCACCGGGTGGTCCCCGAGGAGGTGCGAGAAGCTGTCGGCCACGCCGGCCAGGTGGCGGTCGAGGTCGAGCTCGTCGGCCACCGTGTCGGCCAAGGTCACGAGCGTCTCGGCCAGCCAGTGCTCCCGGTCACCCACGGCGGTCGCGGCTCCCGGCAGCACCGCTGCCGCGGACGCCGGCTCCGCCGGGGAGGAGGATGGTGCCCCCCCGGCGCCCACCGGCGTCCGCAGCATGCGGGACCGTGCGGTCACGGGACCGACCACGTCCCGTGCCGGCCGGGTGGCTGCGGCGGGGGTCTCCCCTGCCGTCCACCCTGGCGATCTCAACCGGGCGCCGTCGCTCGTCGCTGTGGTGCACGTGTCGCCCCTGATCTCTCCACTACTTCCCCCCTCGGTGTGCGGCCAGTCAACCTCCCTGGTGTGCAGTGCCGGTGCAGGGCACGTGCAGAACCGATGGAATTGCGGTTGTCGGCCAGTGTCGTTCGAGGGGCGGGACGGTAGCCCCGCCGTGACGCCGGTCCGGCGGCCGCCATGGTACTCCAATCGCCGTTGCAGCGACGGGCGGGCCGGGGGTGCCGCTCAGCTCGACGGCAGGCGTACCTCGACGTCGGTGCCACGCCCCACGTCGCTGCGGACGGTGATCGACCCCCGGTGGGCCCGCACCAGCTCCGAGGCGATGGCCAGCCCCACGCCGCTCCCCGGCGTCCCCACGCTGCCCACGCCCCGCCAGAACCGGTCGAAGACGTGCTCGAGCTCCTGGGGCTCGATCCCGATGCCGGTGTCCGACACCCGCGCCACCGCCTCGTCGCCCCGGCGGGACACGGTCACGTGCACCGAGCCGCCGGCGGGGGTGAACTTGGCCGCGTTGACGAGCAGGTTGGTCATCACCTGGTGCAGCCGCTCCCGGTCCCCCAGCACGGTCGCCGGGGCCAGCGAGGTGGTGAGGGCCACCCCACCCTCGTCGAAGCGGGGCCGTACCGACTCGGCCACCTCCAGCACCACCTCGTCCAGGGACACCGGCGAGCGCACCAGCCGCAGCCCGGCGCTCTCGGCCGAGGTGAGCGCGTCGAGGTCGGCGATCCGCTGCCCCAGGCGGTGCACCTGCTGGAGCATGGAGGTGGCGAGCGAGCGCGAGGGCGCGGCCACCCCGTCCACCATGGCCTCGCAGCTCGCCTGGAGCACCGACAGCGGCGTGCGCAGCTCGTGGGCCACGTCGCGGCCACGAGGGCCTCGCGCAGGCGGTCCTGGCGGTCGAGGGACGCCGCCATGGCGTCGAACCCGGCGCCCAGCTCCTGCAGCTCCGCCGAGGAGGAGAGGTCGCCCACCCGCACGTCGGTGGCGCCGTCGTTCACCGCGTGGACGGCCGTCGTGAGCTCCTGGATGGGCCGGGTGAGGCGGCGGGCCACCACCACCCCCACTGCCACGCCGAGCAGCGCCGCCGCCACCCCCATCCCGATCGCCGCCACCACCAGGTGCTCGCGTAGCTGGGCCACGTCGGTGGGCGTGACCACGCGCGGGAAGGTGAGCACCAGCGTCCCGACCTCCACCGAGCCCACCCGGACCGGCAGCAGGTCCGAGGACCCGGCGCTGCCGCCGAGGTCCGCCCCGCCGACCACCACCGTCCGGCCCTGGGGGTCCACCACCCTGACCCGGGTGTGCACGTCGCGGGCCAGGTCCACCACCGGTCGCACGTCGGCCCGGTCCCAGCTCCCGCCCGAGCGGTAGGCGAAGGCGGCGGCCGCGGCGAGCGTCCGCTCGGCGTGCCGCACCCGGCCCTCGGTGAAGCTGTTGATGTCCGAGCGCGTGATGGCGTACATGATCACGGCGTAGAGCGCCACCACCGCCACCACCACGGCCACGATGGCCACCGAGAGCCGCCAGGCGAGGGGCCGGGCCGCCCTAGGAGTCACGGGCCAGGCCGAACCGGTACCCGCCGCCGAGCACGGTCAACACGATCCTGGGCGCGCGCGGGTCCGCCTCCAGCTTGCGGCGCAGGTTGCGGACGTGCGAGTCCACGGTGCGCTCGTAGCCCTCGTGCTCGTAGCCGCGGACCCGGTTCACGAGCTCCTGGCGGGAGTACACGCGGCCCGGGCTGCCGGTCAGCGCGGCGAGCAGGCCCCACTCGGTGGGGGTGAGCACCACCGGCTTCCCGCGGACGTGGACCTCGCGGCGCTGCTCGTCCAGCCGGAGCTCGCCGCCGCCGAACGACAGCGGCAGATCGTCCGGCGCGCCCCGCCGGCCGCGGCGCAGGATGGCCTGGGACCGCAGCACGAGCTCGCGCGGGCTGAACGGCTTGGTCAGGTAGTCGTCGGCGCCGAGCTCGAAGCAGTGGATCCGGTCGGCCTCGGCCACCTTGGCCGTGAGCACCAGGATGGGGACGTCGCCGGTGCGGCGGAGCTCCCGGGCCACCTCCTCCCCCGCCACGTCGGGCAGCCCGAGGTCGAGGATGACGAGGTCGGGCTCGCCACGCACCGCCAGGGCCAGGCCCTCGGCACCCGACCCGGTGGAGAGCACGTCGATCCCCTCGCGGCGCAGGTAGGCACGCACCAGCTCACGTAGCTGCAGCTCGTCCTCGATCACCAGCACCGTCGATGCCACGAAGGTCCGCTCCGTTCCGACACAGCGCGCCCGCGCCCGTCGTGACGCAGCGGGAGGGCGATCAGCGGCGCCATCCACGGCGACCTGCCGCCATCATGATAAGCGATGCCCCCCGAAGCCGCACGCCGCGCCATGATGGGGGGCGTGGTTGACGTGATCGTGGAGATCCCCACCGGGTGCCGCAACAAGTACGAGTACGACCACGAGCGCCACCTCATCCGCCTGGACCGGCGCCTGGCCACGGCCACCGCCTACCCCGCCGACTACGGCTTCGTCCCCGACACCCTGGCCAAGGACGGGGATCCCCTGGACGCGCTGGTGCTGCTGGAGGACCCCACCTTCCCCGGGTGCCTGGTCCACGTGCGCGTGCTCGGAGTGTTCTGGATGCGGGACGAGGCCGGCCCGGACGCCAAGCTGCTCACCGTGCTGGCCCGGGACCCGGCCTGGGCGGAGGCCCACGACCTGGGCGACATCCCCGGCCACCTGCTCGACGAGATCGAGCACTTCTTCAGCATCTACAAGGACCTGGAGCCCGGCAAGTCCACCACCACCGGTGGGTTCGAGGGCCGGCGCCAGGCGCTGGCCGAGCTCGCCGCCTGCCAGGAACGGTACCGGGAGGCAGCAGATGGCGCATCCACCTGAGGAGGTGCGGGCGGCGGTCGACCGCTACCACGAGCTGCGGCGCCGGATAGACGAGGGGCTGGAGCCGGCGGGCTTCGGCGTGCTCGCCGACTTCTACACCGAGGACGCGGTCTACGTGGACGCCGCCTGGGGGCGGATCGAGGGCCGCGAGGCCATCGCCCGGTGGCTGGTGGACTCGATGGTCGGGCTGGGCGACTGGCGCTTCCCGGTGGAGCTCGTGGCGGTGGAGGGCGACGACGTGATGGTGAAGTGGACGCAGATCATCCCCGGGGCGCGGCCGGACGGCCGGCCCTACCAGCAGTCCGGCTACTCGCGCCTCGTCTACGCCGGAAACGGGCGGTTCTCCTACGAGGAGGACGTCTACAACATGGTCCACGTCCTGGAGGATCTGGCGGCCAGCGGCTGGCGGCCCACGGAGCCCATGAACGTGCCGCCCGAGCACCCCGAGCGCGACTGGGCCCCGCCGCCCCGTTGAGCCGCCCGGCCGTGCCGGGCAACGGATGGCACGCAGCGGGCGGGGAAGCGATAGCGTGATCGCCGCATGCCTCGCCGGATCGACATCGAGCTGACCAGCCACGCCGACGGCGCGTGGACGTGGCGCGCCGCCGGGGCCCGGCAGCCCAAGGGCAGCGTGACCGACGCCCTGCTGCCCGGGTCCGCCGCGGTGGGCGACGTGCTGCGGGCCGAGGTCGAGACCGGGCTGGACGGCATCGAGATCGTGTCCCTCGCGCCACCGCCGGCCAAGGAGGACGCTCCGGCCGGTGAGCGCATCGAGGTGCTCGGCACGCCGAGCCGGGAGCCCGACGTGTCGGTCACGCTGGCGCAGGGCTCGCGGCGCCGGGAGGGGGGGCCGCGC
>JBOGGH010000287.1:0-4364 GCA_050743905.1 Acidimicrobiales bacterium | reverse complement strand
CGCGCGGGCCGCCCGTCGACTTGCCGGCTGCTCGAGCGTCTCGCCGAGGTGCTCGCCGCTCACGGTTACGAGCCGCACCTCGACCACGGCCTCATGACGCTCGAGAACTGCCCGTTTCGCGTGTTGTCCGAGGGTCACCGGGAGCTCGTGTGCGGGATGAACTACGAGATCATAGCCGGCCTGCTCGAGGCGATCGATTTCCCTGGAGCAACTGCGCAGCTCGTTCCCGGCCCCGGGCGCTGCTGCGTGACCGTTCGCGCCAACTAGAGAGGGATCGCCACCGCGCCGGCCCGCCAGATTGCCGATGTAGGGCGAACGAAGCGGTGACGGCGGCCCGAGCCCGGGCATCAAGTACGGCTCGTGGATGAGCCTTGGCAACCTCAAGATGTGAGGTGGGCCTCCAGACGAATCTCAGTTCCGGCCAAAGCACGCGACACGGGACAGTCGGTCTTGGCCTGCTCGGCTTCTCGGGCAAAGGTCTCGGCATCGATGCCAGGGACATCGGCGTCCGTACGCAACTCGACGTACGGGATGCGAAAGCCGTCGGCCGTCTTGGCGATCGAGACCCTCGCGGTCGTGTCGATCCGGGTAGGGGCGTGGCCCAGCTCGGAGAGGGTGAGCGATAACGCCATGGTGAAGCAGCCCGCCGCCGCCGCGCCCACGAGTTCCTCGGGATTGGTCCCCGCCCCGGTTTCAAAGCGCGAGCCGAAGGAGTAGGGCGCCTCGAATAGGCCACTACCAAGATAAATCGTGCCGTGACCCTCCTTTACCGATCCCTCCCACGCAGCCGCTGCGGTTCTCACTGCCATGACTTCTCCTCCTGTATATCGTCGTGAACGTAAGGTCGGTGACTATTTGTCCGGCTGAGGGGTGAGTCGCAGATAAGGCTTCAAGGTGGTGAAGCCCTTCGGGAATCTGGCCGTGGCGTCCTCGTCGGAGAGCGCGGGCGAGATGATCACGTCGTCGCCATTTGTCCAGTTGACGGGCGTCGAGACCGAGTACTCGCTACTGAGTCGCAGAGCGTCGAGCGCCCGGAGGATTTCGTCGATGTTGCGGCCCACGTTCGCCGGATAGGTGAGGGTCAGCTTGACTTTCTTGTCCGGGCCGATGATGAACACGGTGCGGACCGTGGCCGTCTCGATGGCATTGGGGTGGATCATCCCGTACAGGTTGGCGACGGTCCGATCCTCGTCTCCGACGAGAGGGTAGTTGAGCCCCTGCCCCTGGGTCTCGGCGATGTCCTTCGACCAACCTCGATGTGACTCGACCGAGTCGACGCTCACGCCGATCAGCCTGGCGTCGCGCTGGGAGAATTGGTCCTGGCGGCGGGCGAAGTCACCAAGCTCGGTGGTGCAAACCGGGGTGAAGTCGGCCGGATGGGAGAACAAGACGCCCCAGCTGTCGCCCAGGTACTCGTGCAAGCTCAGGTGCCCCTCGGTGGTCTCGGCCGTGAAGTCAGGGGCGGTGTCGCCCAGCTGGATGGTCATTGCTCTCTCCTCCATTATTTTTTCTAGCAAAAACTAGTATATAGCATTTGGGTTGAAGCTATAGTCGACCGAACGAGTCGGGCCTTTCGGTCACGCCCATCTCGGCTCGGTCGATAAGGCTGGCTGCAGGCGACATGTTCAGCTTCACGGCCCCTGGGACCCAGGACACATGTTCGTAAGCGCATACCGTCAGCGCATTCACAGGCGTGGCGTAAGACGATTTCGGAGCCTGTCGAGTACCGCCACGCCGGCTCGTACCAGTCGGGCAACGCTTCCGCGGTGCGAGAGGTAGGGATGCGGACGGGTGGTGGCGTGGTGCTGCGCCGATTCCAACCGGTGACAGAGCCGGCCGAGCTCGTCGCCGTGCAATGCCCCTCGAACTTGGGGGAAAACCGTGGACTCTTGCTGAGCCACAAGTTCATGGACTGACTTGTCGATCTGGGTAAGCAACACTGGCAGGTCAGGCGAGCTCATCGACCGGCGGGTGATCAGCGCTAGCACCTTCTCGGTCTGCCGGTAGTGTCTGCGTTGCGACCGTGACAGGCGCCTGCCGCCATCGAGCCTGGAACGGATGGTGGGACCGAGTACCGAGGCTTCGACGTCCTCGTGCGCAGTGATCTCGGCGCTGAGGCGGAGGATGAGGGCCTTGTTCTCGGCGGCCCTGATGACCGGGTTCTTGTTCTCGTCGGTATCTGAAGTGCTGGCGATCTCGTCGAGGAGTCGTTCGAGGGCTCGGTGTTCCTCGACGAGCCTGACGAAGGCGTCGCCCGTCGTGGCGCCTTGGGCGACGGATTGGGCCGGGGGTGAAGGTGAAGGCGCTGCTCCCTCCTGTGTCCCGGTCGGGTGAGTGGAGTGGGTCGCCATGTCCCCTGCCTCTCGGCGCTTTGGTTCCAGCTTAGCTCGGACCAGTATATCTAGGAGAAACTAGAACTAGCAAGTCGGTAGCCACGTGTCGCCCGGGACTGCACTGACCGAACCGGGGGCGATGCCTTCGCCCGAGCGAGTGAGAGGGCCGTCGCCCCTTGTCGCGCCGCATTCTCAGGTACACGCGCCGCCAGAAGCGGACGCTCGGGCGGCCTACCTCAGACCACGGCGCCCGCACGAAGCCGCCCCGGCCCCGGGCCGACTTGTAGCGGGCTGCCCGCTCGGGGTCGCCTGTGAGCTCGGCCGAGGCACCCACCGGATCGCCGAGCCGGGCCCGCGCCTCGCGCCACAGACCGAGCAGTTCCCCCCGCACATCCGGGCCGGCGAATACGTGTACCACGAGAACGACGCCCCCCTCGGGCAGCCCCGCGGATCGTACTCGGGGGAGTCGGGCCCTACCGACGGGTAGTCGACCGCCTGGGTCTCCCAGGTGATGATGCCGTCCTTCACGTAGACCTGCCACGAGCACGACCCGGTGCAATTCACTCCGTGGGTGGAGCGGACCACCTTGTCGTGGCGCCATCGCTCCCGGTAGAACTCCTCGGCTTGCCGTCCCCCCCGCCGGTGGAGCTCGCGCCGATCCTCAGACGGCTCGCCCGGCTGCAGGTAGCGAGCGGCACGCACCAGCCCGGTCTCGGCGAGAAGTCGCAGCCGCTCGTTCGTCATCCGTTCGTCCGAGCGCCCTCTCGCCATTACCCTCCGGCGATCAGCTCAGCTTTTATGGTCCTGACCAGGCCGTTCGAGCAACGCATCAGCTCGTCATGTGTGGCACCGGCCAAGCCTGCCATCTTGCAGTGTCTGCCTCAAGTGGAAAGACCTTGTGCGATCGCCCGGCAGAGTTGGCTCGGCCGGACCCGGACGCTCATCGAGTTGGGTCGTCGTCGGTCCGAGGCGAGGCTGGCCGGCGTCGTAGATGAGGTGCTGCCCTTCGACGCGCACCCCATCGGTGAGTCGATGTACCGAGAGCCGGCCTTCGTGGCCGAGATGGCACACCTCCGTCCCGTGAAGCAGCGTGACGGCATCGGCGATGAGGCGCCGGTGGCACCGCCACCACAGAGTCTCGGCGCACATGGCGGCGACGACCAGCCGGCTCGCCTCGTCGAGCAGTCGGTCCAGTGCCCGGTCGAAGACGTCCGTCGCCATGTAGTCCGCATAGCCGCGAAACGACGGGTGGCGAAGCGCAGCATTCGGCGAACCGGCGACGGGACGGCGAAAGCCACCAAGTTCTGGTTCCCAGCGATACCCGATTCCTGCCGCAGACATCCACTCCTCGAGCTCCGTACGACCGAAGTGTGGGTGACGGCGACTACCGGGGACGCTGCGCACGTCGACAACGGCCTAACCGCCGGCTTCGCCGAGCAAGCAGGCAAGCTCGACCGCAGAGAAGGTACCGTGCCCGACGGTGAGCAACCGCGGACCCAAGTCCGCCACAAGCTCTCCGCCTGCCAGCTCCGGTTGCGCCGGATGGGGACTCCTCACGGCTGAATTTGTACTCTGAGCGAGAGCGCGGGTGCCGTTGGTAACTTGGACCATTTCACAGGCCGTTTCTTTGTGTTCTCCGCGCAGGAACTGTCAAGGGGCCAACGCCTGGGCCTAGAATTGAACTCTAGTATAGACTAGAATAACTACCAGGGTTCCTCTGGACGGGAGGGAAGAAGGAGGCGGTCGTGAACAGGCGAATACCGAGAAGCGTTCTGGCCGAGCTGAGGAAGGTGCCGCTCTTCTCAAACTGCACGCACGGTCAGCTCAAGGAGATAGCCGCGCTCGGAACGCCGGTCCGTGTCGACACCGGACGGGAGCTCACCGTTGCCGGCGCGCCAGGTGCCGAGTGGTTCGTGGTCCTCTCCGGTCGGGCGAGCTGCCACGTTCTGGACCGTGAAGTCGCCACCTTCGGTCCCGGTGACTTCTTTGGTGAGATGTCAGTCATCGACGGAGGCACCCGCAGCGCCTCGG
>JBOGGH010000286.1:0-4368 GCA_050743905.1 Acidimicrobiales bacterium | reverse complement strand
ATCCAGGGGCTCGCCGTCACCTCGGTCTCGCCCGACCGGGACCTGGTGGCGCTCTCGGGCAGCAGCACCGCGGTGGCGCAGGCCTTCGGCGTGGCGTTCCACCGCTACGGCCTACCGGGCGGGGCCACCTTCCGCTCGGCCACGTCGGCGGCCACGGTGCCGGCCGCGCTCGCCGGCGACGTGCGGGCCGTGGTGGGGCTGACCACGCTCGGCCGGGCCTCCCTGGCCCCGGTGGCCACGCCCTCCGTCTCGTTCCCCACGAGCTACGACCCCCAGCAGCTCTGGTCGCACTACGACGCGCCGGCCACACGCACGGGCGCCGGCCAGGCGGTCGCCGTCCTGGCCGCCGGGACACTGGCCCGGCCCCAGGCCGACCTGGCGACGTTCGAGCACGACTTCGGCCTCCCGGCCGTGCCGTGGACCACGGTGCCGGTGGGCCCGCGCTCGTCCACAACGGCAGGCGACGACGAGTGGGACCTGGACACCCAGTACGCCACCGGCATGGCGGGGGACGTGGGCAGCCTGATGGTCTACGACACCACCTCGCTCACAGACGCCACAGTCCTTGCCGAGACCGACCGGTGGGTGACGGACGACGCCGCGCCCCAGGCCGACTTCTCCGCCGGGGAGTGCGAGGTCCTGGCCGACCAGGCCGGGTTCCTGCCGGCCGAGGACGAGGTGCTCGAGCAGGCGGTGGCCCAGGGCCAGACGCTCTTCGCGGCCTCCGGGGACACCGGGTCCACCTGCCCGGCGCTGGTGGGGGTGAACGGCGTCCCGGCCGGCCTCCCGGACGTGAACTACCCGGCCTCCAGCCCGTACGCGGTGTCGGTGGGCGGGACCACCATCCTCGGCGGGCCGGGCCCGCTGGCCGAGATCGGGTGGTACGCCGGCGGCGGCGGGCTGTCGCTGGTGGAGCCGGAGCCGGCGGACCAGGCGGGCGTGGGCGGCTCCGACCTGGGCCTGCGGCGGGGCGTGCCGGACGTGGCGTTCGACGCCGACCCCGACAGCGGCTTCGACGTGATCGTCGGCGGCCAGGAGGAGGTGGTGGGCGGCACCAGCGGCTCGTCGCCCTCGTGGGTGGGCATCTGGGCCCGGGCGCAGGCGGCCCACGGCGGCGGGCTCGGCTTCGCCGGCGACGTGGTGTACCGGGAGCCGTCGTCCTCGTTCCGTGACGTCACCGTGGGGACGGACGGCGCCTACCCGTGCACGCCCGGCTACGACTACGTGACCGGCCGCGGCGTCCCCGACGTCTCGGCCTTCGTGTCGGCGGCGTGAGCGGGCCTCGGCGGCCCCGCTCCCCGGCGGCCGCCCGGCGGGCTCGGTAGCATCGCCCGGCGCGGTCGCGGGTGCGGCGCACCGGCGGGAGGGGTGCCATGGTGGTCGATCTCTGGGTGAACGCCCTCAGCCGGGAGGCGGCGCAGCGCCTCGTCGGCACCGAGGGCTTCGGGGCCATCGAGCAGTTCTTCGGCACCGACGTCCAGGGGGGCACCACCACCTCGATGCTGCTGGCGGAGATGGACCGGCTGGGCGTGGACCGGGCTGTCCTGACGGCGGGCCTCTCCACCGTGGACGAGGCGACGCTGGAGGCTGTCGCGCTGCACCCGGACCGCCTGTGGCTGGCGTTGGTGGTGGACCGCCCCGACCGCCCGGGGCGCCAGGCCGCCGCCGTGCGCTCCCGCGTGGCCGACGGCGTGGTGGCCATGGTCAGGGTCTCGCCGCTCGTCCACCAGATCCCCCTGAACCACGCCCGGTACTACCCCGTGTACGCCGCCTGCGAGGAGCTGGGCGTCCCGGTGTCGGTCAACGTGGGCGTGCCCGGTCCCCGGGTCCGCTCGCGCTGCCAGGACCCGGTCCTGCTCGAGGACGTCCTGATCGACTTCCCCCGGCTGGTGGTGGTCGGCGCCCACATGGGGCACCCCTACGAGGAGCTGCTGATCGAGTACATGCTGAAGTGGCCGAACCTCTACCTCTCGAGCTCGGCCTACCTGGCCACCTACATGCACCCGGCGCTGGTGCGGTTCATGGGCTCGCGCCGCGGCCGCGGCCGGGTGCTGTTCGCCTCGGACCACCCGTTCCTCCCCATGGAGCGGGCCCTGGAGGCGGCGCGGGCGCTGCCGCTCGACCCCGAGTCCCTCGACGAGTTCCTGGGCGCCGGCGCGGCCCGCCTGCTCGGCTGAGGGCCCGGCGCGGCGACGGGGAGGACGGCGCACGATGCAGGACCACCGGTTCGAGTTCGTGGTGGACGCCCCGCCCGGGGACGTCCGGGACGTGCTGTGGCGGCAGCTCCGCCGCGACGTGGACACCGGGTCCGTCCGCATCGAGATCCTCCACCCCGGCGACGCGGAGGGCAACGGCCTCGTGCGGCACTGCTGGTTCCCGGTGCCGCGCTACCTGCTGTCCGGCGGGCGGGGGCAGTCGTGGGAGTGGATCACCGAGGTGACGGACCGGTCCTGGCGCTACGACGCTGTCGGCCGCCCGCCGTGGTCCCTCGCCACCGGCTGGACCGAGCTCGAGGAGGCCGGCGGCGGCCGGACCCGGTTCCGCTTCCGGGAGACCTACGAGGTCCAGCAGGCCGCCCTGCGGCCGCTGCTCGAGCAGCGGGTGCACGCCTTCATCTCCCGCGACAACGACCGCCTGCTGGAGGCGGCGGTCAACGCCATGCTCGAGCGGCTGAGGGAGCGGCGCCGGCGCTCGCGGTGAGCCGCCACGTGCCGGCCAGCGAGGCGATGTGCAGGCCGTCCCGGGTGTTGTGCTCGAGGTCGTCCAGGTCCATCAGGCAGGTCTCCACCATGTAGGGCTGAGCGAGGACGAGCTGGCGCACCGGGCCGGCATCCATCCCAGCTACCTGGCGTACGTGGAGGGCGACGCGGACGCCCAGCCGAGCGCGGCCACCCGCGCCGGCCTGGCGGCGGCCCTCGAGACCACCGTCACGTGGCTCCAGGGCGGAGGTGCGGACCACCCGCCCGGTGCGGTGGGCCCGCCGCCGGGGTATCGGCGCGGGGACGCCGGCCCAGCTCGGGGGCGTGGCCGAGCACCGGCGCTGCTACCGTGAAGCCCGCCGCTGCGTAGCACCCCACCACCGTCAGGAGGACCGCATGGCACAGAGCGCAGGACTGCACGAGCCGCAGGACCGGCTCTCCCCCCAGACCGTCGACCGCCACCGTGCGATCACCTCCGTCCAGGAGGAGCTGGAGGCAATCGACTGGTACGACCAGCGGGTGGACGCCACCACGGACCCGGAGCTGGCGGCGGTGCTGGCGCACAACCGGGACGAGGAGAAAGAGCACGCGGCCATGACGCTCGAGTGGCTGCGGCGCCACGACCCGGTCCTCGACCGGCACCTGCGGACGTACCTGTTCACCGCCGAGCCGGTCACCGAGGTGGAACGCGAGGCCGAGGCCGGGGACGGCGGCAGTGCGGCCGGCGGCGGACCGGACGGCGGCGCGGACGCCGACGGCGCGGGCACCGGGTCGCTGGGTATCGGGGGACTGCGGGGCGGCGGGCGATGAACCACCTCCTGCGTTCCCACGCCCCGATCACCGAGGCCGGCTGGGGGCAACTGGACGAGGAAGGCAGGCAGCGGCTCGTCCCCGCCCTGGCCGCCCGCAAGCTGGTCGACTTCGCCGGGCCGCGCGGCTGGCACCACTCGGCCACCAACCTCGGGCGGGCCGCGTCCATCGCCGGCCCCGCCGAGGGGCTCGGGGCGCGGCAGCGGACGGTCCTCCCGCTCGTGGAGCTCCGGGCGGCGTTCACCGTCGCCCGCGACGAGCTGCTCGACGCCGACCGGGGCGCCGCCGACATCGACCTCGACGAGCTGGACCAGGCGGCACGCCGGGTGGCCCGGGCGGAGAACGTGGCGGTCTTCCACGGCTGGTCCGAGGCGGGCATCACCGGCATCGCCCAGGCGTCGCCGCACCCCCCGCTCTCGCTCGGCAGCGAGTTCGCCAACTACCCCGGCCACGTGGCTCGGGCCGTGGAGACGCTGCTCGAGGCCGGCGTGAGCGGTCCCTACGGCCTGGCCCTCGGCCCCGAGGGGTACACCGGCGTGGTGGAGACCACCGAGCACGGGGGGCTCATCGTCTTCGACCACCTCCGCCAGATCCTCGACGGGCCGATCGTCTGGGCCCCGGGCGTGGAGGGGGCCGTGGTGGTCAGCCTGCGGGGCGGGGACTTCCTCTTCGAGTCGGGCCAGGACCTCTCCATCGGGTACTCGTACCACGACGCCGACCGCGTCCACCTGTACCTGGAGGAGAGCTTCAGCTTCCGGGTGGCCTCGGCCGACGCCGCCGTGGCGCTGAACCCGTAGGAGCGACGTTGGCGGGGCGACCTGCCGCCGCCCGTGCGGGGCCGGGCCCCGCGTGCTGATCC
>JBOGGH010000285.1:0-4377 GCA_050743905.1 Acidimicrobiales bacterium | reverse complement strand
AACTGGGTCCGGTAGAGCTCGGCGTAGAGGCCCCCGGCGGCCAGCAGCTCGCGGTGGGTGCCGCGCTCCACGATGCGCCCGCCGTCGACCACCAGCAGCTCGTCGGCCTCGCGCACGGTCGAGAGCCGGTGGGCGATCACCAGCGACGTGCGGCCGGCCAGCGTCACCCGGAGCGCCTCCTGGACCGCCGCCTCGGACTCGGAGTCGAGGTGGGCGGTGGCCTCGTCGAGCACCACCACGTCCGGCGCCTTCAGGATGAGGCGGGCCAGCGCCACCCGCTGCTTCTCCCCGCCGGAGAGCCGGTAGCCGCGCTCGCCGACCACGGTGTCGAGACCGTCCGGCAGCGAGGTCACTAGGGGCAGGACCTGGGCCAGCTCCAGGGCGTGGAGCAGCTCCTCGTCCGTGGCCTCCGGTCGGGCGTAGCGGAGGTTGGCGGCGAGCGTGTCGTGGAAGAGGTGGGGGTCCTGGGTGACCACGCCCACGGCGTCGCGCAGCGAGCCGAAGGTGGCGTGGCGCACGTCCACCCCGTTGATGCGTACGGTGCCGGCGGTGGCGTCGTAGAGGCGGGGGACGAGGCTGGAGATGGTGGTCTTGCCGGCACCCGAGGGGCCCACCAGCGCCACCATGCTGCCCGGGGCCACCCGGAACGACACGTCGTGGAGGACCTCGGCCCTCCGTGCGGCCTCCAGCACGGCGACCGCCTCCAACGAGGCCAGCGACACGTCCTCGGCCGAGGGGTAGGAGAAGTCCACGTGCTCGAGCTCGACGGTGGCCGGGCCGCGGGGGAGCGGCACCGCGTCGTCCTCCTCACGGATCATCGGCACCAAGTCGAGCACCTCGAAGATGCGCTCGAAGGAGACGAGCGTGGTCATGACGTCGAGGTTCACGTTCGAGAGCTGGGTGAGCGGGGCGTACAGGCGGGCCAGGTAGGCGGTGAGGGCCACCACCGTCCCCACCGCCAGCGTCCCCTGGGCGGCCCGGACCCCGCCGTAGCCGTAGGCGAACGCGGTGGCCAGGGCGGCGGTGAGGGTGAGGGCCACCATGAACATCCGGGCGTAGACGGCCTGGTCCACGCCGATGTCCCGCACCCGCGCCGCCCGCTGGTCGAAGTGCGCCGCCTCGCGCTCGGGCCGGCCGAAGAGCTTGACCAGCATGGCGCCGGAGACGTTGAACCGCTCGTTCATCACCATGTTCATCTCGGCGTTGAGGTTGTAGGCCTCGCGGGTCATGGCCCCCAGCCGCCGGCCGACCAGGCGCGCCGGGACCAGGAAGACCGGCAGCAGCACCAGGGCCACGAGGGTGATCTGCCAGCTCAGGAAGAACATGGCCACGAGCACGATGGCCACCGTGATGAGGTTGCCCACCACGTTGGAGAGCAGTGTGGTGAACGCCTGCTGCGCGCCGATGACGTCGTTGTTGAGGCGGCTCACCAGCGCGCCGGTCTGCGTGCGGGTGAAGAAGGCCAGCGGCATGCGCTGGATGTGCCGGAACACTTTGGAGCGCATGTCGAAGATGAGCCCCTCGCCGATGAAGGCCGAGATCCGGCGTGTGACGAGCGACAGCGCCGCGCCCACCAGGGCCAGCCCGGCGGCCACCAGCGCCAGCTCCACCACCAGGTCGGTGCGGTGCTTCAGGATCCCGTCGTCGATGATGGCCCGGAGGATGAGCGGGTTCACGGCGCCCACCGCGGCCTCTAGCACCACCACCGGCAGGAAGACCGACAGGATGCGGCGGTAGGGGACGGCGAAGTGCAGGATCCGGCGGGTGGTGCCCTTCTTCACCCGGTGCTGGAGGACGGAGCGGTCCTGGCGGAACGACCGCATGCCCATCCACCCGCCGCCGCCCATACCCATGCCTCTGCCCGGCGGTGGCACTGTGTCGCCTCCTCTCCGGCACCCCGACCGCACCGCACCGGGGGTCCCGGCGGCGCCGCGGCGAGCCTACCGGTGGGCCGTGGCGGTCCCTGCCGCGCCGGGGGAGGTGGCGCCCGGCCGTCAGGTAGGGTCGCACCGCGAGCGCCCCGCGCCGCGAGACTGGAGGCACCATGGCCGGATCCGTTGGAGCCGCCGCAGGCACCGCCGGGGCGGCGTGACCACGGGCCAGGAGCTCCGTGACGCCGAGCTGGCCGCCGCGGTGAGGGTGCTCCCGGGCACGGTCACCGAGTTCCTGGAGGCCCGGGCGGGAGAGGTCGTGGACGCCGAGGTGCTCTCCCAGCGGCGCACCCCTGCTCCGGCCGGCAACGCGCTCGGCCTGGCGGTCGGCGCCGAGCTGGTGTCCCGCAGCGTGCTCCTCACCGGGCGCCACTCGGGGCGCCCCTTCGTCTACGCCCGCTCCGTCCTCGCCGCGGAGCGGCTGCCCCCCGCCGTGCTCCGGCGCCTCGAGGAGAGCAGGGAGCCCCTGGGCCGGGTGCTGGCCGACCACGGCGTCGCGACGAGGCGCGAGCCGGTCGTCGGACCTCCGGACCTGTCGCCGGACGCCGACCGGGTGGTGGGGGAGCTGGGGGGCGCGGCGGTCGCCCGGAGGTACCGGATCGCCTGCGACGGCGCCGTCGCCGTCCACGTCTCCGAGTGGTTCCTCCGCGTCACCTGTGACGCGCTGCTGGCCGGCCCGGGGTAGGCCGGCCCGGGGTAGCCGGGCCGGGACCGAGCAGCGCCGCCAGGCGGCCCTCGACGGCGGCGAGGCCGGTGGTGCCCACGTCGACGGCGACCACCTTGCGTCGCCCGGTGGCCCCCCGCACCAGGGTGACGGACCGGTGGGGGACGCCCAGGGCCTCGGCCACCGACCGCAGCGCCGCCGCCGTGGCCCGGCCGCGGTCGGCCGGCTCGACCACCCGCACCACCAGGGCCCCGTCGTGGGCTCCCCCGATCGAGGCCCGGGAGGCGCCGGGGCGGACGTGGACCGCGAGCTGCACGGCGACAGCCTGCACCCGCCGGGAACCCGAGCCGGCGGCGCCGCCGGGCGCGGGAGCGCTACCCCTCGCCGAAGGTGACGTCGGCGTCGTCCCAGTAGGCGGTGACCTCGCCGATCAGCCCGTCGGCACCGACGGTGAACACCTCGATCCCCTCGATGGTCATGGCGCCGGCCTCCAGGGTGACCGCCACCCGGAAGTCGATGGCCACGTGGTCCCCGGCCGTGTGGACCGCCAGCGCCTCGAACCGGGTGGCGGTGGAGGCGTCCACGGCCGACTGGAAGAACGCCTCGATGGCCGCCCGGCCCTCGTTGGGCGGCGCGGTGGCCGGGTCCCGCTGGACGGCGTCCTCGGCGAACAGCGCCGCCACGGCGGCGGCGTCGCGCGCCGTCACCGCGGCGCAGTACCGCCCCACCAGGTCCCGCAGCTCGTCCGGCGTGGGCACGCCCTCAGGCTCCCACGGCGTGGGCGCCCCCGTCCACGTGCAGGATCTCGCCCGTGGTCTTGGGGAGCCAGTCGGACATGAGCGCCACGCAGGCCCGGGCCACCACGTCGGCGTCGTGGACGTCCCAGCCGAGCGGGGCCCGTGTGCCCCACGTGTCTTCGAAGGCGGAGAACCCGGGGATGGACTTGGCGGCCATCGTGCGGACCGGCCCGGCGGCCACCAGGTTGACCCGGACGCCCCGCGGGCCGAGGTCGCGTGCGAGGTAGCGGGTGAGGGACTCCAGCGCCGCCTTGGCCACGCCCATCCAGTCGTAGAGCGGCCAGGCCACGGTGGCGTCGAAGTCCAGCCCCACCACGGACGCGCCGCCCGCCGCCCCCGCCGCCTCCAGCAGCGGGAGGAACGCCCCCACCAGGGCCCGCAGGGAGTAGGCGGAGACCTCCAGGGCCACCGACACGTCGTCCCAGCCCGCCTCGAACATGCCCGAGCCCAGGCACGACGGCGGGGCGAACCCGATGGCGTGGAGCAGGCCGTCGAGGCGGTCCCACCGGGCCGCCAGCGCCTCGCCGGCCGCGGCGAGCTGCTCGGGCCGCTGGACGTCGATCTCCAGCACGTCCGGCTCCACCGGCAGCTTCCGGGCCGTCCGCCGGGTGAGCGAGAGGCCCCGTCCGGCGCCCGAGAGGACGACCTCGGCGCCCTCGTCCTGTGCCCGCCGGGCCGCGGCGAAGGCCAGCGAGGCGTCGGTGAGGACGCCGGTCACGAGGATCCGCTTGCCGTCGAGCATGCCCATGGGCGGCGAGGCTACTCGCCGCGCCCCGCGGCCCGACCTGCCCGCGGGGTCCCCGCCCTGCGGCCCGCGGGGTCCCCGCCTTGCGGCGGCCGACGGCACCTGTGAGACAGTTGGGCCATGCACGTGGGGATCCTCGGGGGCACCGGGCCCGCCGGGCGCGGCCTGGCGGTGCGGCTCTCGGCCGCCGGCGTGGACGTTACCCTGGGGTCGCGCGACGAGGCGCGGGCGGCCCAGGGG
>JBOGGH010000284.1:0-4400 GCA_050743905.1 Acidimicrobiales bacterium | reverse complement strand
TGAGCGCCGAAGCCATCAGACGGTGGCGTCATAAACCGCGGAGGATGACTGCGGGGATGGTCGTCAGTCGTGGATGGGCCGGTTGCCGATGGCGCTGACCATGGCGGGATCGCGGTGGTCGAAGAAACAGGGTCGCACCGGTGTCCACGGTGGCGATGCGGGCCATCTCGTCGTCGGTGAGGGTGAAGTCGAAGACGTCGAGGTTTTGCGCCATCCGCTCGGGGCGAACGGACTTGGGAATGGCGACGATGTTGCGTTGGGTGAGCCAGCGGAGCACGACCTGGGCGACGGACTTGGCGTGGGCGGCGCCGATCTCGGTCAGGGTGGGGTCGGAGAACAGGTTATTGCGGCCTTCGGCGAACCCGCCCCAGGACTCGTGCTGGACCCCGCGCTCGACCATGAGGTCGTGGTCGGCCTGCCGCTGGAAATAGGGGTGGGTCTCGATCTGGTTGACCGCGGGAGTGAACCCGGTGCGGTCGATGAGGTCCACAAGCCGGTCGGGGTAGAAGTTCGCGACGCCGATGGCCTTGACCATGCCTTGCTCGTTGAGGGCACGCATGGCGCGCCAGGAGCCGTAGTAGTCGCCGTACGGCTGGTGGATCAGGTACAGGTCGAGGTAGTCAAGGCCCAGGCGGTGCAGCGAGGCGTCGAACGCCTTCGTGGTGTTCTCCTCGCCGGTGTCCTGCACCCACAGCTTGGTGGTGACGAACAGCTCCCCGCGGGCGATGTCGCTCGCGGCGATGGCGCGGCCGACGGCTTCCTCGTTGCCGTAGGAGGCGGCGGTGTCGAGGTGGCGGTAGCCGGCGGCCAGGGCGTCGGCGACGGCCTGCTCGGTCTCTTCGGCGGGGATCTGGAAGACGCCGAAGCCGAGGATCGGCATCTCGACGCCGTTGTTAAGGGCGACGCTGGGGACCTGGACCGACACGGTGGAACCTTCTCTCGCGGATACTGGTGCCGCTGTCCCGCTTCGGGACGGGCTATCACTTGGCGGGTAGCCGCGGCGCTGACTCCACGGAACCCCTTCTCGCGCGCCGACGGGAGTGGCGGTGTTTCCCGGTAATGCCAGACCCTCCCTAGCTTGGTGACCAGCCCGTACGGTCAAAGGCATGGACAACCAGGACGAGGTCCGCGGCTTCCTCACTAGCCGCCGCGACCGGCTCACCCCTGGCCAGGCAGGGCTCCCGTTCTACGGCGGCCGGCGTCGCGTCAAGGGGCTGCGCCGGGAGGAGGTCGCCATGCTGGCCGGCATGAGCACCGACTACTACACGCGTCTGGAGCGGGGGAACCTGTCCGGCGTCTCTGGCTCTGTCCTCGGCGCGCTGGCGCGCGCCCTGCAGCTCGACGAGGCAGAGCGGACGCATCTGTTCGACCTGGCCGCCACCGCCAACGCGTCCGGCCAGACGAGCCGCAATGCGTCGGGCGGCCCCGGGCCCGGCCGGCCGCGCCGCTCCTCGAGCCCACCCAGCGTGCGGGAGGGTGTGCTGCGCGTCCTCGACAGCATCAGCGCTCCCGCCTACGTCCGCAACAACCGCATGGACGTCCTGGCCGCCAACCGGGCCTGCCGGGCTCTGTTCGCCGACATTTACGCAGAGGGCACCACCGGCTTCAACCTTGCCCGCTACCTCTTCCTCGACCCGCGCTCGCGCGACTTCTACACCCTGTGGGACGTCGTCGCTCGCGACTGTGTCGCCGCCCTGCGCACCGAAGCTGGCCGCAACCCCTACGACCGCGGCCTGACCGACCTGGTCGGTGAGCTGTCGACCCGCAGCGAACAGTTCCGCACCTGGTGGGCCGCGCACAACGTCAAGTTCCACACCACGTCCACTAAGACGCTGCGCCACCCCGCCGCCGGCGAGCTCGAGCTCACCGGCGAAGCGCTCACCCTTCCCGGAGACCAGGGCCTGACCATCATCACCTACACCGTCGAACCCCACAGCGCCTCCGAACAGGCCCTGAACTTCCTCGCGAGCTGGAGTGCGCAGCCCTCCCCTGCAAACCCGCGCGAGGCCGAGACCATCGAGGAGACGAAGTGACGATCCAGCAGCGACGCCTCGGCAGCACCGGGGTATGGGTCAGCGAGCTGTGCCTGGGCGCCATGATGTTCGGCGAGTGGGGCACGAAAGACCACGACGAGAGCATCCGGATCATCCACCGCGCGCTCGACGCCGGTATCACGTTCGTCGACACCGCCGACGTCTACTCCGCCGGCGAGTCCGAGGTCATCGTCGGCAAAGCCCTGGCCGGACGCCGTGACGACATCGTGCTCGCGACCAAGGCGTTCATGCCGATGAGCGACAACCTCAACCACCGCGGCAGCTCCCGCCGCTGGATCATCCGCGAGGTCGAGGACTCACTGCGCCGGCTCGGCACGGACTGGATCGACCTCTACCAGATCCACCGCTGGAACCCCGACACCGACCTCGACGAGACCCTGGGCGCGCTCTCCGATCTGGTCCACCAGGGCAAGATCCGCTACTTCGGCCACTCAACGTTCCCCGCCTCGGCCATCGTCGAGGCCCAGTGGACCGCTCAGCGCCGCAACCGCGAGCGTTTCGTCACCGAGCAGCCGACCTACTCCATCCTCACCCGCGGCATCGAAAACGACGTCCTCCCCACCTGCCAGCGCTACAGCATGGGCGTGCTGTCCTACAGCCCGCTGGCCGGCGGGTGGCTTTCTGGCCGCTACCGCCAGGACGCCAACCAGGGACCTACGTCGGCCGCCCGCCAGCGGCTGGCCGACCGATTCGACCTCGACCTGCCCGAGAACCAGCGCAAGCTCGAAGCAGCCGACCTGCTCGCCCAGCTCGCCGACGACGCCGGCATCAACCTCATCGAGCTCGCGATCGCCTTCGTCCTGCGCCACCCCGCCGTCACCGCAGCCATCATCGGCCCCCGGACCATGGAACACCTCGAATCCCAGCTCACCGCGACCGGCGTTCACCTCACCGACGACGTCCTCGACCGCATCGACCAGATCGTTGCCCCCGGCGTCACCCTCAACGCCGCCGACAACGGCTGGGTCAGCCCCGCCCTCAACCCGGCCGCCCGCCGCCGCTGACGGCCAGGGTTCACGGATCTACCGCGTGAACCACCCAACGTCCTCTGGCGTGTCAGCCACCCGAACCTAGTCGACACTCCGCTCGATCCACCGGAACCCCGGTCTGGGATGCGCTCACTATCTGTTGCTGCCGGCGAGCGCCCGGCAGATCTTGTCTTGGCGGTCGTAGCGCAGCGGGCTACTGTGTAACACATGAGTCAGCCGCTGAGTGTGCGCTTGAGCGAAGCAACCATCCGGCGCCTGGGTGTCCGGGCCCGGCGCGTGCACCTGCCGCCTCGGACTCTGGCGCAGCGGTATGTCGAGGAAGGACTGCGCATGGATGAGCACCCGCTGATCCGGTTCGCAGAGGGCCCGGCTGGACGCCGCGCCCGGCTGCTAGGAACCGGCAAGGATGTCTGGGAGGTCGTCGCGACCGTCCGCGACAACGACGGTGATCTGGGCGAGGCCGCACGCTATCTGGAACTGTCACTGGGCCTCGTGCAAGCGGCAGTCTCTTACTACGGGGCCTATCCCGACGAGATCGACCAGTGGATCGACCTGAATGAACAGGAGACCGCCGAAGCACACGCCGCCTACGCGGCCGGGCAGGCTGCTGTCCGGCGGTGAAGCTGCTGCTGGATGAGATGCTGTCCCCGGTGATCGCGCGGGAGCTGCGTAAGCGCGGCCACGATGTGGAATCGGTCGCGGGCCATCCCGGCCGCGAGGCGATGTCAGATCCAGAGGTGCTCGTGTTCGCCAGGGCCGAGCACCGCGCGATCGTGACCAACAACCTGCGCGACTACCGCCCGCTGCACAATGAGGCGATCGTGCCCGGTGGTAATGGCCATTTCGGCATGATCTTCATCCCCGGAAATTACCGCCGCACCCGGGCCGACACCGGGCGGATCATCGCTGCCCTGGAGGAAATCCTCGTCAAGCACCCCGGCGAGACCGACCTCATCAACGGCGAAGCCTGGCTCTAAGCCGACCCTCCCGAGGGCTGGGCTCAGTTATGGTCTCATTCACCGCCGTCCGGCACCGTTCAGCGGCGGTCACAGCGATCGTGTCCGCCCAGGTCACGGACGGTGGCGGACGTCCGCGAACGCCGGTCATCATTGTTGGAAAGCGTGTTGGGGGCAACCCCTCAGGAGTTCGAGTCTCCTATCCTCGCCACGCTGACCAGGCATTTCGTCGCGGTTCTCAGTGCACGAGGGTAGTAACTCTCCGTGGCTGGTCTCAGTTTTGGCCCGCGCATCTGCCTTCAAACGCGGGCTGACCAGCGCATACTCCGCTGCGACCGGCAGCATTATGCGCCAGAGCTAACAGCTGGGCCACGATCTGACCTCGCGAATCGCCCCTTGAC
>JBOGGH010000283.1:0-4412 GCA_050743905.1 Acidimicrobiales bacterium | reverse complement strand
GGCTGCGGCTCGGCCGGCATCGCCGGGAGGCTCGGCGCGCACCTGATCGAGCAGCTCGCGCGTATCCCGGCGGATGCCGAGGCGGCGTCGGAGTTTCGTTATCGCAATCCCGTGATCGAGCAGGACACGCTGTACGTCGCCGTCAGCCAGTCGGGCGAGACCTTCGACACGCTGAGCGCGGTACGCGAGCTCAAGCGCAAGGGCGGCCGCGTGCTCGGCATCGTCAACGTGGTCGGCAGCAGTATCGCGCGTGAATGCGGGCGCGGCATCTACATCCACGCCGGCCCCGAGATTTGCGTGGTGGCGACCAAGAGTTTCACCTGCACGGCGGTCGCGCTCGCACTGCTGGGGCTGCACATGGGCCGGATCCGCGACCTGTCCAGCGCGCGCGGCGAGCGCCTGCTGGCTGCGCTGGGCGCATTGCCGCAGCAGATCCAGGACATCATCGCCCGCGAACAGCAGATCGCGGACTTGGCCCGACGGCTCGCCGCCGCCGAGCACGTCTACTTCATCGGGCGCGCCGCCGGCCATGCCGTCGCGATGGAAGGTGCGCTGAAGTTGAAGGAAGTCAGCTACCTGCATGCTGAAGCCTATGCCGCCTCCGAGCTCAAGCATGGACCGCTGGCGCTGATCTCGCCGCAGTCCCCGACCGTGATCGTGATGCCGCGCGACGAGCTGTACCGCAAGAACGTCTCGACCATCGAGGAGATCCGCGCCAGCGACGGCCCCACCACGGCGGCCCATCTCTATGACGCCGTCGGCCGGGCGGTGGAGGCGGCCGGCGGGGCCGCGCTGCCCGGCGGGCCGGCCGGGGACGGCGTGCGCCATGCCCACGTGGTGGTCGCGCCGCCGTTCGGCGAGGAGGTGGACCAGCTCGTGCGCCGGGTGGTGGAGGGCGCGCGGCACGGCGGAGCGAGAGGTACAAGGCAATGAGCAAAGGAGCAGACAGGATGGACGAGGCGACGGCACGGATTCGCACGGTGCTGGACGAGCACGCTCGGCTGCCCGTCGACGTCACCGGCCTCGGTGACGACGACGACCTCTTCCAGGCGGGGATGACCTCGCACGCCAGCGTCAACGTGATGCTGGCCCTGGAGGACGAGTTCGACACCGAGTTCCCCGAGGCGATGCTGCGCAAGGCCACCTTCTCCTCGGTGGGAGCGCTGCGCGCCGCGCTGGAGGAGCTGACCGTGGCGGGGGTGGCCGGATGACGGCAACCCTCACCCACGAGGGCACGCCGGCCGCCCGGGCGGCGCGCGTGGCCCGGGGGGTGGCCGAAGCCACCGCCGACGACGTGGACCGCGAGGCGCGGTTTCCCCGGGAGACGATGGACGCCCTGCGCGAGGCCGGGCTGCTGGGGACGTTGGTCCCCGCCGACCTGGGGGGCGAGGGCGGGACCCTCGCCGAGGCGTGCGCGGCCGTCCAGGCGGTGGCGCGCTCCTGCGCGTCGAGCGCCATGATCCTGGCCATGCACCACCTGCAGGTGGCGTGCCTGGACCGCCACGGGCGTTCCGGGCCCCTGCGCGAGCTGCTGGGCCGGGTGGCCACGGACGGCCTGCTGCTGGCCTCGGCCACCACCGAGGCCGGCATCGGCGGCCGCCTGCGCCAGAGTGGCTGCGCGCTGGAGGTGCAAGGCGGGCGCTTCTCGCTGGAGAAGCAGGCGCCGGTGATCTCCTACGGGGCGCACGCCGACGCGGTGCTCGTCACCGCCCGCCGGTCGCCCGACAGCGCGCCCGGCGACCAGGTGCTGGTGGCCTGCACGCCGCCGGACCTCTCCCTGGAGCAGGTGAGCGAGTGGCAGACCCTGGGGTTCCGCGGCACGTGCAGCCCCGGGTTCGTGGTGCGGGCGGCGGGCCCGGTCGACATGGTGCTCGACGACCCGTTCGCCGACGTCGCCGCGGCCACCATGCTGCCGTACTCCCACATTCTCTGGAGCCACGTGTGGCTCGGGATCGCCTCGGCGGCGGTCGGTCGGGCGGGGGCACTGGTGCGCCGCAAGGCGCGCCAGGATCCGGCCGCACCGCCGCCGAGCGCGCTGCGCCTCGCCGAGGCGGGCGTGGTGCACCAGCAGCTCGAGACGCTGGTGCAGGGCGTCCTCGCCCGTTTCGACGAGTCGGCCGGCGGCCACCGGGCCGAGACCTTCGGCGACGCCGTGAGCCTCAACGCCCTGAAGGTGGGCGCGGCCGACCTGCTGGTGGACGTGGTCACCCGGTGCCTCCGCATCTGCGGGATGGACGGGTACCGCGAGGGGACGCCCCACAGCCTGGGGCGCCACCTCCGCGACGCCCACGGCGCGGCCCTGATGGTGGGCAACGACCGCATCCTCGGCGACAACGCGCAGCTCCTGCTGCTGGCGAGGGAAGGGAGCTGAGACCGTGACTCAGGCACGCACCACCACGATCGTCGGGGAGGCACCGGTCCCCGAGGGCTCGCTGCTCGATCGCCTCCTGGCGGCGGAGCTGCTCGTCCCGACGGGCGTCCAGGGCCTCTACGGCCGCTCGGCCGCGTACCAGGACCTGGCCGACGCGGTCAGCGGCCTGGTGCGGCGCTGGGGCGCGGCGCTGGGGGCCACCCGGCTGCACCTCCCGCCGGTCCTCGCCCGCGAGACCTTCGGCCGGACCAACTATGTCGAGTCCTTCCCCGACCTGATGGGCTCGGTGCACGTCTTCCACGGCGGCGACGCCGAGCACAAGGAGCTGCTCCGCCGGATCGAGGGCGGGGGCGACTGGTCGGCCCTCCTCCAGCCGGCCGAGGTCGTGCTCGGCTCGGCCGCCTGCCACGGCGTGTACCCGCTCTGCGGGGACCGGGTGCCGGACGGGGGCCGGTACTTCGACGTCGCCAGCTACTGCTTCCGGCACGAGCCGAGCAGCCAGGCGGCGCGCATGCAGGCCTTCGTGATGCACGAGCTCGTGTACGTGGGCGACGCCGAGGGGGCGCAGGCCCACCGCGACACCGGCCTGGCCCGGGGGCTGGCGCTCCTGGGGTCGCTGGGCCTCCCCATGGAGGCGGTCCCGGCCAACGACCCGTTCTTCGGCCGGGTGGGCGCCGTGCTGGCGGCCGACCAGCTTGCCGGGGAGCTGAAGCTGGAGGGCGTGACCACGCTGGCCGGCGACGACGCGCCGACGGCGGTGATGTCGGCCAACTGCCACCGGGACCACTTCGGCCACGCCTTCGGCATCGAGGCGGCGGGCGGCCCGGCCCACAGCGCCTGCGTGGCCTTCGGCATCGACCGTGTGGTGGTGGCGCTCCTCTCCTGCCACGGGCTGGACCCCGCGGCCTGGCCCGGCGCGGTCCGGTCGCAGCTCCGGTGACGGCCGCCGGCGGCGACCGTCCCGCGGGCGGTGCGGGCGGCGCGGGCGGCAGGACCGGGGCGGTGAGGGCGGACGTCCTCGGGCTGGACCCGGCATGGTACGTGCCCCACCCGCTCCACGCCCCGGAGCGCACCTGGAGCGAGACCAACTGCGCGGCCGACCTGTGGATCGAGGTGGTCCACGCGCTCGGCCACGATCCGGTGGACGGCCTGGGCTTCGCCTTCGCCGGCGACGTCGACGGCGACCAGTGGCGCATGTTCACCTACTCGGCCGAGGATCTCTGGCTCCTCTACGGCATCGAGGCCGACGAGCTCAACGTCTGGCGCCCGCTCCGGGAGCACGTGGCCGAGCAGCTCGCGCTCGGCACCATGGTGGCGGTCGACGTGGACGCGTGGTGGCTGCCGGACACCGCCGGGCTCACCTACCGCTGCGCCCACCAGAAGACCACGATCCTGGCGCAGATGGTGGACATCGCCGGCCGGCGCCTCGGCTACTTCCACAACACCGGCTACCACGAGCTGGAGGGGGAGGACTTTGACGCGCTGCTGCCGGCCGCGCCGGCGTCCTCGGCCCTGCCGCCGTACGCGCTCCAGGTCCGCCTGGGCCGGCTGCGGCCCCCCGGCGAGACCGACGGCCCGCTCGTGCGGCACCTGGTCCGGCGCCACCTGGCCCGGCGCCCGACCGACAACCCGGTGGCGCGCCTGGGGGCCCGCGTGGGCGAGGACCTGGCGTGGGTGGCCGGCGCCGGGATGGAGATCTTCCACCGCTGGGCCTTCGGCACCGTGCGCCAGTGCGGCGCCAACGCCGGGCTGGCGGCCGAGCTGGCGGGGCGGCTGGCGCCCGACGGCCCGGCGGCCGCCCGGTTCGACCGGGTGAGCACCGGCATGAAGGCGGCGGAGCTCGCGCTGGCCCGCGCCGTCCGCGGCCGGGCCGTCGACGTGGCCGGGCTGTTCCAGCCCCTGGCCGAGGAGTGGGAGAGGGCGGTGGAGGACGTGGTGGTGGCGGCGTCGGCGGCACCAGCCGGCGCGCCGCCGCCGCGCCTGGCGACGCCGGCATGACGCAGGCCGCCCCGCCCGGGACCCGACCGGCGAGCCCGGGCAG
>JBOGGH010000282.1:0-4430 GCA_050743905.1 Acidimicrobiales bacterium | reverse complement strand
CGCCAGCCGCCACCCGGCGGCCGGCGGCGGCGGTCAGGCGGCCCGCCGGCGCACCCACCACACGCCCAGGGCGGCGAGCGCCACCGCGGCGAGCACGAACAGCGCCGTCTCGTACGCCTGGAACGGCCAGTAGCGGCTGGCCGGCTGGTAGGTCATCACCACGTGGTACCGGGCCGCCAGGTGCTCGACGCAGGCCTGGAAGCCCCCGCCCGGCGCCGGGCGCACGTGGTGCGCGCCGCCGACCCCCAGGGCCGGCGCCGGCGCCCCACCACCCCTGGCGACGGTGGGGCATGTGCGGGCCAGGACCTGCGGGGTGGGGGAGCGTCCCGCCCCGTCCACCACCGACGCCGAGAGCGGCCAGGCGTTGGCGACGTCGGGTGGGCTGACTGTCATGACCACGCCGCCCGTGGGCGACACCACGAACCCCACCCCGCCCGCCTTGGCCAGGGGCAGCGAGAGCCGGAGCGGCGCCTCGAGGTGGGGCCGGATCCAGTACGTCGCCACGTACCGCGCGCCCACGTAGCCCACCAGGGTCGCCACCATGGCCGGCAGGGTCCGGCGGCACACGAGGCCCGCCGTCGCGCCGAGCGCGAAGGCGAAGAGCGCGTAGCCGAACGGCACGATGCCAAACATCCCGAAGGCGGACGGCGTGAAGCGGTTCTGCTCCCAGACGTCGATCGGGTTGGCCCACCAGGCCGCCATGAGGCTGAGCCCGCCGGCGAGCACGCTGGCGGCGGTACCGACGACCGCGTACTTCACGAGGAGCCACCGCGAGCGGCCAACGCTCTGGGTCCAGGCGAGGCGGAAGGTCCCGGTCTCGAGCTCCCGGGCGACGAGCGGCGCGCCGAAGAAGATCCCCGCCAGCGCCGGGGCCACGAGCAGCAGGGCGCTCAGCGCGTTCTGGAGCGCGCCGTAGGTGTCCCCGAGCTGGCGCGGTGTGGTGCGGTAGACGTGCACCAGGTGCGGGCCCGTCACGCCGAGCACCACGGCCACCACGGCCAGCGCGGCCACGGCCACGGCGGCCTCGGAGCGGAACTGCCGCAACGCCAGGCGGGTCACGAGGGGACCCCCGCCAGCGGCCGCCGCCGGTCCTCGCCCGCCGCCCGGCCCATATAGGCCAGCACCAGGTCCTCGAGGTCCAGGGGCGTCGCCTCCCAGGCCGGGTCGAGGACGGGGCTCTCGTGGCGGACGACGAGCGTCTGCTGGCGCCCCACGGAGGCCTCCTCCACGACCTCCCAGTCCCGGGGCGGGCGCAGCCCGTCGCGCCGGGGCCCGGTCAGGCGGTGGTGGGTGGCCAGCAGGTCGTCGATCTCGCCGGCCACCTGCACGCGGGAGCCCACCAGGACCACGAGGTAGTCGCAGGCGCGTTCGAGGTCGGCCACCAGGTGCGAGGAGAGGAGCACGCTCACGCCGTGCTCCACCACGACGGCCATGAGGGCCTGCAGGAACTCCCGGCGGGCCAGCGGGTCGAGGCTGGCCACCGGCTCGTCCAGGACGAGGAGCTCGGGGCGCTTGCCGATCGCCAGGGTGAGGGCGAGCTGTGCCCGCTGGCCGCCCGAGAGCGTGCCCGCCTTCTGGGCCGGGTCCAGGTCGAGGTCGCCGATGCGCCGCCGGGCCAGCTCGCCGTCCCAGCTCGGGTTCGTCCAGCTCCCCAGGCGCAGGTGGTCGCCGACCGACATGCCCGCGTACAGCGGCGTGCTCTGGGCCACGAAGCCCACCCGCGCGAGCTGCTCGGTGTCCTGCGCCGGGCGGCGCCCGAGCACCTCGATCCGCCCGGCGCTGGGCCGGAGCAGGCCCACGGCGAGGTGCAGCAGCGTCGTCTTCCCGGCGCCGTTCGGGCCGACCAGGCCCACCACCTTGCCGGCGGGGATGGAGAACGTGCACTCGGCCAGCGCCACGCGCCGGCGGTAGCGCTTGGTGAGGGCGACGGCCTCCACGGCGGCGGTCACGCTATGCCCCGCTCGGCGGAGGCCCGAAAGGCGTCCTGGAAGAGCGCCTCGATGCTCTCGTCGTCGAGGCCGGCGCGCCGGGCCTTGGCCAGCCAGCGCACCAGGTCCTGGCGGAGCGGGCCGTGGGCGGCGAACGTGCCGTCGCCGAGCGCGGCGGTCACGAACGTCCCGACGCCGGGCCGCGGGGCCACGAGGCCGGCGTGCTCGAGCTCCTTGTACGCCTTGAGCACCGTGTTGGGGTTGATGGCCAGGCGCTCGACCACCTCCTTCACGGTGGGGAGCTGGTCGCCCACCTGCAGGAGGCCGAGCCGGAGGGCCCGGCGGACCTGCCGCACGATCTGCTGGTAGGGGGGGAGACCCGAACGGCTGTCCAGGTGGAGGTCGATCACCGTTTCTCCAATCATCTAGGTGCCTAGATGATTATGGACAAGGGCCACCTCGCGGTCAAGGCGCCCACGGGAGGCCCGGTGGCCGCGCCGGCGAGGACGGCGCGGCGGCTGCCGGGCCGCCGGCTGCCGGGGAACCCCTACCGGTACCGGCGGAGGGGGGAACGGCGGGCTCAGCGCCCGTCGCGGCGGATCCCGGCGCGTGTCAGCACGGCCGGGCTGACGCCGAGCTCCCGCCACGTGCCGTAGGAGATGCCCCGCCGGTCCCCGTAGTCCTTGGCCACGGCGACGAACTCCTTCTCCAGGGCCTTGAGGTCCACCCGCTCCTTGTGGCGGGCGAGCTGGTGCTCGAGGTTCTCCTGCTCCTGGAGCAGGTGGAGGCGGGTGAGCGCGTTGCTCGTGGGGAGCTCCTGCGCGATGGCCGCCAACCGTTGCTCCACCGCGGCCTGCGTGCGCCGCCGGCCGCGGCCGGGCCGCATGGAGGACAGGCTGTCGAGGTACCGCCGCACGGTCCGGCTCTGCGCCCTTCCCGCGGCCATCGCGGTCTTCTGCGCGTCCGAAATCGCACTACCCGTGCTCGATGAGGTCTTGCCTTCTCCAGGTGCCGGCATGACAACAAATTCTAGCGCACTTCTTTCGTGACTGCATGGAAAAAGCAGATAGATTCAAGAATCAGGACCTTCAGAGCGCTGCGTCCCCTGGTCCGGCCGCTGGCCGGTGCGGCTGCGCAGGTCCCTTGGCGTTGCAGGCGGAGCCCTGCATCATGGCACTTCACCGCGACCCGTACCGGCTTGCTACGTCATCTCGGTATCCGGGACGAGCATAGGAATTTGCCGAAACCACGACAAATCGTAGTCGCGTGGTGGCGACCTGTCGAGCCACGGGGTGGATGCCGGGGGGCGATCATCGGGGCAGGGGGCCATTGAGGGCCGGGGGGCAGGCGGGGCCGCCACCGCCGCCGGTATCCTCGTGGACGCAGGCAGGTCGCACCCACCACGCGGCGGCATGTTGAGAGTTCCCTGAGCCGACTGGCGGCCGCGCACCCCACCGCCTCCGTACCTTGGACCTGTCGGATCTGGACCTGGAGGAGCGGTGCACGCCCGAGGACACGCGCGGGCCGGCGGCTTGCCGGCGCCGTCCCACCACCACCGGCGGCCCCCGTGCGGGCCGCGCCCGGCCGTGGGTCGCGCCCTGCTCAAGGGGGCGCGGCCCCGGCAGTGGCCCAAGAACCTCCTCGTGTTCGTGGCCCCGGCGGCCGCCGGCGTCCTGCACGTGCCGCACCAGGCGCTCGTGGCCTGCGGCGCCTTCGTCACCTTCTGCATTGCCGCGTCCGGCACGTACCTGCTCAACGACTGCCTGGACGCCGAGCCGGACCGGCACCACCCCGTCAAGCGCGAGCGGCCCGTGGCCTCGGGGGCGCTGCCCGTGCGCACGGCGGCCACCGCCGGGGCGGCCCTGGTGGTGGCGAGCGTCGGGGCCGGCTGGCTGGTGTCCGGCTGGCAGCTCGCCCTGGTGGTCGCCAGCTACGTCGTGGCCACCGTGGCCTACTCCGCCTGGCTCAAGCGGCTGCCCGTGGTGGAGATGGCCGTGGTGGCCGCCGGCTTCGTGCTCCGGGCCGTGGCCGGGGGCGTGGCCACGCACGTGCCGCTCTCGAGCTGGTTCCTGGTGGTGACGTCCTTCGGGGCGCTGTTCGTCACCGCCGGCAAGCGGATGGCCGAGCACGCGCGGCTCGGCGACGAGCGGGGGCACCACCGGAGCGTGCTCGAGCGGTACGACGCGTCCTTCCTCCGCTCGACCGTCACGCTCTCGGCCACGGTCACCGTCACCGCCTACTGCCTCTGGGCGCTCGACCACGGCAACGGCCTCGTGGCCCGGGCGGGCCCGCGGGCCACCTGGATCGGGCTCACGGTGGTGCCGGTGGTGGTCGGCGTCCTGGTGATGCTGCGGCTGCTGGACGCCGGGGAGGGCGGCGCGCCCGAGGACCTGCTCCTCCACGACCGCGTCCTCCAGGTGCTCGGCCTGGTCTGGGCGGCGCTCTTCGCCGTGGGGCTGTACGGATGACGGACCGGGAGCGGCTGGCGGCGCCGGCCCGCCG